>CAZHBL010000020.1:21766-22034 GCA_964530105.1 uncultured Pirellulales bacterium
GGGAGTTAGGAGTCTAATTATAAATTCAAATTTAATGGTTTATGCAATTGTCATGCTGAACGAAGTGAAGCATCTGGGATTGGAAGAAGGTTTACGTTACGTTGACGTTTGAGATTCTTCGCTGCGCTCAGAATGACAAGCTTAGTATATTTTTATGAGACAGTTAGCAACCTCGTCCATTAGGGATGGGGATGGATGTGAACCAAGAATAGTAAACAGATTTTTTCGAAAGGAGTAAACACAAAATGAAGATTCGACCATTGGCAGA
>CAZHBL010000021.1:0-22003 GCA_964530105.1 uncultured Pirellulales bacterium
TGTGAAGATTCTGCCGATCAATCGAGGGATATGAACTCTGGAGTTTGCGTTTGTAGTTCTGCAAATCCAAAGTTGAGATATTCTCTATTTTGCTGCCTTGTCCAAGGAAAGCCATCAATCTATCCAGACTGTACTTTGAATCATTATAGTGCTTTGCAGTAATATCACCAACGAGAACTCTTGAGTTCTGATAATGCAAATAGAGATCGCATAGTTGTTTCAGAGTCATTTTGCCATTGGAGATTTTCTGAGCCAGACTTTGGATTCCATGTAGATATGTTGACTGAGCCAAATATTTTTCGAGTGCTTTTTTCTTGTCTTTCCCAAAGTAACGGATTTTACCTTTAATTTTCTTACAGTATTGGCCAGTGGGATGGAGCGTTAAGGGGAACTTGTCTAAACGGGTTTTTCTCTTTGAAATTTTCATCATCCTGCCTCCTAAAAATAATGGGTTGTTTGATAGATAATCACGATTTGTTTGTACTAAAAGTTGTAGTTTTCCAAAACTGTTCTCGCTTCAAATATCCATAAGTTTCCCTAAAACATCATCTTGTGCTTATTATTCCTAATAAAAATATATTGTACATTGACGTTGTCAAATTTTTGACCATGGCATATCATCTTTATAAATAAGAGCTTATAGAATTAAGATTTTCTGGAAATAGGTAGATATGGGGCTTTCGGGTTGTAGAATGGTTGCAGGCACCAACGGATGAACATCGGCTCATTCTGGTGTTGCTATGTCACTCTTTCACAGCTCCTATTTGCAGCAGTTTTGCTCGCCACTCTTTGGCTTTTTCCGGCTTGTTCCAGGCTTCGTAGAGGGCGATTAGGTTGTTGATAGATTCTATTGTGTGTGGATGCTTATCTCCTAATTTGAGGCGGCGGCCTTCGACGGCTTCGAAAAACAATTTCTCTGCTTCTTCGTATCGGGATTGTTCTTTGTATAGTACTGCCAATTCATGCATGGACTCGAAGCACGCGGGATGATTGTTGCCCAGCTTGAGCCGTCTGCCATCCAATGCCTGGCGGAGTAAGGATTCTGCTTGCTTATATAGCTTTTGCTCTCTGCGGAGGACGCCGATAGCGTTTATGGTAGTAAGTGTGTCCGGGTGGTCGTCAGACAATTTTCCCCTTCTAACCTTCAATGCTTCCGTGAATAGAAGCTCGGTCTCATCGAAATCCCCTTGCTTAGTGAGAAGTATAGCCAAGTCATTTTTGGCTCTTATTAATCCCATGGGATCTTTACCGGGCTGCCGATGTGGGATCCAATCTATCTCTGTTCTAAGGAGTTCTTCTGCTTGCGGATAGCGCCCCATGTCTGAGTACAGCCTCGCCAGAGGTATTGAGGGCAACCACTCACCCATTTCCTGTACCTTGATATACATTTGCTCGGCTTCCTCATACCGGCCCTGGTGCCGATAAGTTTCTGCCAATTCACGCATACACGCGACCATGTATTTTGGGGGGAGGTCTTCACCCTTTCCAAATTGGGGATCCATCATTTCCAAATAGATGTGCTCAGCGTCCTCATATCGAGCCTGCATTCGATAAATTTCAGCAAGCCTCAGTTTTACCCAGGGATACAAATCCATACCTATATGGATCTGCTTTTCCTTCTCCTGTATGATCTGTTGGAATAGTGTTTCGGCTTCTTTAAGTTCCCCTGAATGAAGATAAGCCATTGCGAGGTAGTTCATGACCAAGTAGCGGTGTGCTCCACTTTTAGAGTGGCCTGTTTTAGGGGGTGTAAGACCGTGTTCCGAATAGATCTCTGCTACACGCTCCAGATGAGGTACTGCCTTATTAGGGTAGCCAAGGTCCCCGATGAGGTTCCCCAATCTAAATCGGATCAATGACTCGGCAGTAAGGGGCTGATCCTCGAATGCACCGGCGTCGAGTTTCTCAGTGGCGGCATCGATTAAATCGATCACTGTGGCGTCACGTCCTGTGATCTGTCGGGCCGAACCCAGGACGTCCACTGTAAGGAAATCGACGATGGCGACTAATCTTTGGGCTTGACGCCGTTCTCTGAGTGCAAAGACTGAGGATATGACAATACCTGCTGTCAGAACAATGAGAACAGCAATAACACCCGCGACCAACGATGTATGCCGTCGTATGAACTTCTTGAGCCGATATCGTTTCGTCGGTGGTCCGGCGATTAATGGCTCGCTCTTCAAATAGTTCTCGATATCGTCGGCTAATTCCGAGGCCGAGCGATAGCGCTCGGAGCGTTCCTTGCGCATGGCCTTAAGGGGAATCCATTCTAGTTCTTTATGCAGGCGTCTGGCCAGAGTTCCAACCTCGGTCCGGCGTTTCTCAGCGACATCTTTGGCCTCATTACCGAGCTTCGTCAGGCGGGTGCTGGGAGTTTTGGGATCGGTTTCGCGGATCGTCCTGCGGATTTGGTCTATCCCACCTTCCCGAAGCGTTTCAGACTCGAAAGGTAAAACGCCGGTCAACAGGACATAGAGCAGCACCCCTAACGAATAGACATCCGAGCGGGTATCGATATCCTCAGAAGCCATATCGGCCTGCTCCGGACTCATATACTCCGGCGTTCCGAGCAACTGTGTATCTTCAGTGGCAATCGTGCGCTCGGTCAGCGGCTTGCCGGTGGCCTTAGCGACGCCGAAATCAATAATCTTTGGAATGGCCCGGTCATTTTCTACCGAAACTAAAATATTCGACGGCTTGATGTCGCGGTGAATGATTCCTTTCTGATGGGCATGCTGCACGGCCTGACAGACCTGCACAAACAAACCAAGCCGCTCTTCAATCGTGAGTTTGTGGTGGTCACAATAGTCGGTAATCGGTATCCCTTTTACATACTCCATGACAAAGTACGGACGCCCGGTGAGTGTTAAACCCGCATCATAGACGCCGGCGATATGCGGATGCTGCATGAGCGCTAAAGCCTGTTTTTCCGCCTCGAAGCGCGCAATGACTCTTTTAGAATCCATACCGGGCTTTATGACCTTCAGGGCAACCTGGCGACTTATAGGCTCTTCCTGCTGGGCTAAATAGACCATTCCCATGCCGCCTTCACCGAGGATACGCAGCAATTTGTATTTGTCGATTCTACCGCCGGGTCTCTCAGTGAGCGTGTCCAGAGATGCCGTTTGTGCGGCTTGATTTTCATCTTCCGGCGGTTCCAAAGCGAACCGCAGCAGCCGATCCAGATTGTCGGGTTTCGCACCGAATATTGAGGTGTCGTCTTTCATGGCGCCTCCGAGATTAATCTTACACAACTTCGACTTATGTACAAAATGCCCTGCCTATTGAGGCATACTTAAGCATTCCTATTACTATTTCCGTAAGAAAGTCTTAAATCTCGCTCTTTTTTTCAAAAAATTTGAGGATTTCTTTCAATTCCTCTTCGACGACCTGCCCCGTGAGGACCGTTTGACGTACGTGTTTCCTCAAGACGCTTTGAAAACGTCTTTTGACGGTCTCGAGCATGTGGGACGCCGTAGCTTCATTTTCTATGCCGTACTGACGGCATATCTCTTTGAGTGCAAGTGGTTGTTGATTTTCTGTGAGCGGCTTTAAGATGCGATCTCGAAAGACGTGCCAGTGGCTTTCCATCCCCTGTTTGATATAGCTTTCTTTAACCTCCGATAGGGCTCGCTCGAGCAAGTCCGCCTTCCAGGCATAGTTGAACGTTTCCTCCGGGCCGAGTTCATCGACAATCTCCGGCAGGGCCGGCGGATCGGTAATATCCAGCCGTACAAGCTTATCTTGGGGAATTTGTTTGCGGGCCGATTCTTTTCGATGCTCATCGACCACATAGTGATTCAGAGCGTGAAGCAGCAATGTGCGAAAGCTCCCCTTTGATGGGTCCGCACGGTCGATCAGGTCTCGATCCAGCACAACTTCATGAAAAAAGCCCTGCGTTAAATCCTTGGCCTTCTCGTTATCGTAGCCCTTCCGGCGAAGATAGCAGTAAACCGGCTTCCAGTACCGCTCCAGCAGCAATCCGATCAGGTTACGCTCTTTGTCGCCGCGTTTCTTGATGCCTTCGAGCATGGACCAGTGGGTGGTCAGAAACTTCTGCCTTGCTCCCCCCATTTCTGTCCAGTCGGATTTATCCATCTTTTAAGCCCAGATTCTGTGCCGGATAAGAGCGGAATTTCCTTCTTGCGGCAAGATTAATTATACGCGAAAACAGGCCGAAAATCAAGCATCTCTCGAAAATACTCGATGTTGCCCGAATTTTTTCAAAAAAGCACAAGAATTTCTGCGAGATAAGAAATTTCTTACGGAGATATGGGTGGATCAATGGCTCGAGCGTCGAACAGAATTTTTATGTTTTATTGCCCTAAAAGGGCGGAAAGGTAGGTGTAGTATGAAATGGTTGAATAGTAACAGAATGAGGTTAGTAGTGATTGGAATTGTGGCCGTAACGGTGTTTGGTGCTCGGGGCAGGGCAATCGCAGATTTTGTCATTTGCGATCCCATACCGGTAGATGAAGCCATCAACAATCCAGACACCTCGAACGTACAGGGGTGCAGCTTCCTGCATAATGGATTGAAGCTTTACTTCTCCGCGAGCTGGGATCGGAGCGCCACTAGCGCACGAGAAATCCGGGTCATCGAGCGTGAATCGCAAGACGCCCCTTGGGGTGAGGCAGTCAACCTGGGACCAAATATTAATATACCCGGAAGGATGGAAACGTATCCAACTATCTCACCAGACGACCTGGAACTCTACTTTTGGTATTCAGGCCCATGGCAGCCGATGCGGTCAATCCGTGCTTCGACGGACGATCCTTGGGGACCAGCCACTGAGTACACGGGTATTTACCCTGAAGATTTTTCGCCCGATTACCTTACGATGTACACCTATGGCTCTTGGGATGGGGGGTATGGCGGAGACGACATCTGGATGACCACGCGGGCAACAATAGACGACGATTGGGGTGACGTGGTCAATCTCGGTCCGAATGTGAACAACTCAGGTAACCAGTACGACCCCAGTATCTCAAACGACGGCTTAGCACTGTTCTTCGGTAATCAGACTCCACAGAAGCGGATCCATATGTCCGTTCGAGCTACGAAGGATGATGAATGGGGCCCCGCAGTCGACCTCGGCCCGGCCGTAAATGGTGCAAGCTTCCAAGGCAGCCCTGAGATCTCGCCGGACGGCTCGACTCTATACTTCGATTCCGGTGCTCGTGGAGGACTTTCAGAGCGCTTCTGGCAGGTTTCCATCAAGCCTATCGTGGACTTCAATAGCGATGGAATTGTCGATGCCGCCGACATGTGCATCATGGTGGATCATTGGGGCACAGATGAGCAGTTATGCGACATTGGCCCGATGCCCTGGGGCGATGGTATCGTCGATGTCCAGGACCTGATCGTTCTCGCTGAACATCTATTCAAGGAAGTGGTTCATTTTGGGAGCTTCACAGAAGGCCCGAGTGGTACATATACGATGACGGACCGCGGCGCGGATACATGGGACTCCATCGATCAATTCCACTTCGGCTATAAGACACTCACCGGGCCGGGTACGATCGTCGCAAGGATTGATGGAATAACGAACACAGACCCATGGGCTAAGGCCGGTGTAATGATTCGCGAGACGCTGGATACTGGCTCGAAGCACACCTTTGTGTTTGTTACTCCCGGCAATGGGGTGGCTTTTCAGGGCCGCGCTGATACAAATGGAACCACCTTCAATACGAATCAGGCAGGGATCACTGCCCCGCATTGGGTAAGATTGGAATGGGACGGCCAGGGTAACTTCACGGCTGCCCATTCATATGACGGCGCCACATGGCAGTCGGTAGCGGGTGCAGACCCGAGGAGTATTTCAATGAATCCGGATATTAATATAGGTCTGGCATTGCTTAGCCATAACACGGATGAAACGTGTGAGGCGGTATTTACAGATGTCACGATTACAGGTGCGGTGGGAGCCGAATGGGCAAACACGGATATCGGCTTCAGGCTACCTTGAACAGATGTATGTGGGTTTATGACATCTGCATCTACAATGTGGTTCTGAGTGCATAGCAAATCGCCTTGTTTATTTAATTAGACCTAAAAAGCAGAAAGGTAGGTGTAGTATGAAATTGTTGAATGGTAATAGAATGAGGTTAGTGTTAAGCTGAAGAAAATTGATTTGTTTAACTTCTTTTGTTTTGATGTTGTTTGCGGTCACATCGGCAACGAATGCACAGGTCGAAAATCTGGTCCAATACTCGAGTTTTGAAGAGGATGAGAGCATTCAAAAAGACCGGACAGATCCGTTCGAGTTCGGGATGGAGAATGCTTTGTGGGCTATCTGGAGTAAAGGTGATGAGGGAGCGGGCAGTAAAGCTGAGATCGTTGAAACCGAGTCCATCGACGGAACCAGAAGCCTTAGGATTGATCCTAAAGGAACTCAAAATTGGCATTTAGTTGTGTATTATGTCTCCCTCCAGGCTGACCTCAACAAAAAATACACGGTAAGCTTCTGGGCCAAGGCTGAAGAGCCACGTCCTCTTACTGCTCAGTTTAAATCGGTGGATAACTCTATTTCATGGGTGACTACAAATTTTCAGTTGACGACCGAATGGGCCGAATATCATTTTACCGCTCAAGCCCAGAATGCCGAAGTAAAGCTTGAGCTATTATGTGCCGGCAATGAAGTTACATTCTGGCTGGATTTTATATTTATCTATGAAGGAGATTATGTTGCCGGAATTAATACCTCTCTGCCATTGGAGGCATCTAAACCAAATCCGGTCAATGGTTCACTGCTCGAGCAAACATGGGTGACTCTCGGCTGGTTAGCGGGGGATTTGGCAGCCTCGCACGATGTGTACTTTGGCGAAAGTTTTGACGATGTGAACGATGGCACACACGAGAGCGAAGCGTTCCGAGGCAACCTGGACGCGGATGCACTTTATTTTATAGCCGGCTTTCCCGGATATGTTTATCCGGATGGTCTTGTTCACGGCACAACATATTACTGGCGGATAGATGAAGTCAATGAAGCCGAGCCGAACAGTCCGTGGCTTGGCGATATCTGGAGTTTTATGGTTCCGCCTAAAACCGCCTATGATCCAATCCCGGCTGATAGAGCTGAATTTTTACAGCCGGATGTGGAACTTGGCTGGTCTGCCGGTTTCGGTGCACAATTACACACTTTATACCTCGGCGAAGATTTTAACGATGTTAACACTGCCACCGACGGTATTGCTCTGGGAGTGACGAACTATACTCCCTCTTCAATACAATTTACCAAAACCTACTATTGGCGCATCGATGAGTCCGCCGGCATAGAAACGAATAAGGGCGAAGTTTGGAGTTTTACAACAGCGGATTGTCTCATCGTTGACGACTTCGAGTCTTACACCGATAGTTGGGGTAAAGGAAAGGCGATCTGGCAAACCTGGACGGATGGGGTTGGTTACACTCGGCCTACCCCTGGTTATCCCGGCAACGGTACTGGAGCATTGGTAGGCAATTGGCCGGCTCCTTTTGCAGAACTGACGATTATACACGGAGGTCTCCAGTCGATGCCATTGTACTATGACAACGATGGGACAGTCTTGGATGGAAGCGAGGATGAGGTGAGCGGGCTTACGTTCTACTCCGAGACTCAGCGCGAGTGGGAGGAACCTCAGGATTGGACCAGGAAAGGCGTTGAAATATTAGTGTTGCGGTTCTATGGCGATCCTAACAATACTGCTGAGCTGATATATGTCTCGCTTCAAGATAGTTCCGACAATAGTGCAGTTGTTGTGTACACCGAACATCCTGATCCAACGACAATAGACACGTGGCAGCAATGGAGCATCGACCTGGCAGAGTTTACCGATGTGGACCTTACGGCTATAAAGAAGATGTCCATTGGTGTCGGTGACCAGGCAAGTACCGAACCCAGCGGTTCCGGTGTGCTATTTATCGATGATATTTGTCTCTATCAACCCCCAACACAGTAGCGGCTACTTGATAGAGAACGTTTATGATCCGGCTTGATGGCTATCTTCTTCGGTCCATTAGAGTCGAAGTCTGTGGTCACAAATGGGCAGTGGCACCATGTCGGCCTCGTGTACGATATTACAGCAATGAAAAGACATTTGTATGTAGATGGAGCAGAAGTCGCTGTCGATCAGGGTATCATAGCTGGAGTAAAATCGACTGCTGGCCTTTACATTGGTGCTGGACAAACTCTCGATGCAGGCACTTTCTTCTCCGGCCTGATTGATGATGTCCGCATTTACAATAAAGCCCTTAGTCCAGCACAAATCGCAGCCCTGGCACAGTAGGCTATATTCGAAGGAAAAAAACGTTTGAAATATGTCAAGAGCTGGTAGCTTGGAAGAGTTTACCGGCTTTTTTTGCAAAGTCCACCTATGAAAAGCTCAATGTCAAATAGTAAAATCCATATTACTAAAAAATTTCTTTGAGGCATCCACGTTATGACATTTCAGCCACGCTTCGTAGCTTATCTGAACAGCCCTTCGACTTCACGATGCATTATACTCTGCGTGTTGGAGTCGGATTGTGGATTTACAATCTCGACAGAAGCGAACCCGTCAGAGTCCTTTGACTACTACTGAGCACCTGATTGAGAATCCTCCTACGAGGTAAGAGAGTACGTAGGTTGGGACCTGTCTCCAGCGAAGCCGAATGGGAAGACTCACAGAAAAACAATAGTCAATAGTCAATAATCAATTTTAAGAGGTCCCGTCAAAAAAGCCTTGCCCCGCCATTGGCCGCGGTTTATATTTATTATCAGCGATATTTTCCAGATTTTCGAACCGGACGTAAAGGCTCCCCGGCACTCCCGGCATTTGCTGGACATCGACAGGGGATATGAAAATGAAGAAAGTGAGATGACAAATAGTGCCTGCCCATTAGCCTGAGAAAGTGAAGTCCTTTAGAAAATAGTGAGAAAACGGAGTCTGTCCTAAGCTCCATGAAAGGATTAGGTTATGTTTGAAACTGCTCGATATAAGACCCTGAACGGCATTCGTGCATTTCGCCGATGGATCATTCCCTACTTTTACTCCCGCATTCACCCTAAGGAATTCCGTCCCGTCCTCTGTTACCTTTACACAGAATGGAAGTGTAACATCGACTGCCACTATTGCTTCCAATTTAATAACAACCTTCCCGGCATGGACCTGGATACCGCTAAGAGTGCCATTGACTGGCTTTACTTGGTCGGTTGCCGTGTCGTTCCTCTCATGGGTGGAGAGCCGCTGCTGCGGAAAGACTTTGTTTTGGATGTCATTCGTTACGGTGCCGACAAAGGATTCTTCATGTATCTACCTACGAACGGATATCTGATGGACAGGGCCTTTACAGACGAGGTTGGCAAGGCGGGCGTGGCGGCCATCAACCTGGCTGTGGATTGCATCTGGCCACGCAAAGGCCTGCCCAAAGCGCTTCTACGGATTGAGCCCCAATTTCGATATCTCTTGGAACGACAAAAGAAATACGGCTACCTCGTCTTTTTTAATATCAATATCTGCCGAAACAACATCAAAGATGTCAAAATGTTGACTGAAATTGCACACCAGAATAACATTGGAACAGACTACCACCTTAATGAACCACCACTGGATATTACTGATACAGACCATTACTCTCATAGAGACGACATGTTGAGCATTACGCCCGACAAGTATGATGAAGTGGACACCTTGCTGGATTGGATTATCGATAAACATCGCAAGGGTTGGCCCATGGTCAACTCCATCGAACATCTTGAAGCCTTCAAAAACCGGATGAGAAATTCTCTAAAGCCCTGGGATTGCCGTGCAGGACATAATGGCGCCCTTATCCGACCGGATGGCACACTCTCGCCCTGTTTTGACCTGATCGGTTACGATCATGATTGGGGTCGAATCTGGGAACCTAAATTCGATGAGGAAAAAATTAAGGCCCTAAAGGAGACCTGCTTATCCCACTGTTCTTCTACGTGTTTCTACACGATGGCCCATTACTACAAAGTGTGTAATATTCCCCAGTGGATCCGTCAACACATCCGTGTTGGTTAGCGAAATTCGATTTAGACTATGAACCTGAATGATTACGGCATGATCTCTAATCAAGCGATAGCTCTCACTCTGCTTCATCTCCTGTAAAATGAAGGAGGTGAAATTGTGGAACTGCCGGCTCCCGTTAAAGGACTCATCCGGGGCAATTCCCGGAAAGGTACCGACTTGAGGGAGATTGATGACCCGGAGCCATGTATTGTTCACGCGCCTTCTGAAACATGGCAGCGGCCCTGGGTCGTAGACATTATTAACCGATATTTGCGCAGCATCAAAGAACGACAAGATTTGATCGACATCTGCGTAGAGCAAGAGGTACACAGGCGGCTCTAACACGCAATACTCTTCTATTATCGATATCTCAGAATCGACCAACAGACGACTGCCATCATGATTCCAACACTGCCGCAGGGGACACCGACCGACCACGACTGCGAAATCCCCGCGATCGGCCCATTGCCCAATGCGATACCCGCGATGGCGCCAGCGCCAAGCACGGCGAGTCCGGCCGCTACCCATAAGTGCTTTCCAGTACGCTTGCAGCCTTCGCCGCCCGTTGGCTGGTCGACCGACTTTCTATCCCCTGATTGGTCTAATCTGTCCATCGCTCACCGCCTTTCTTTTACGCGATATTTCTCATTTGCTCTATACCGAGCTGCATCACTGAGGTCTTCGAGCACACCATAAACTGACATTTCCCATATGACCTCCACCCGGCAACAGCGCTGGCGTCCTAATGTACAAATATATCGCCATTCCCACCGTGAATTCAAGCGCAAACTGCTCCCTTACACAACAACAGACGGGGAATATAAATCCGTACCGTGGGTTCGAATACATTTGTATTGGTTGCTGTGAGATCTTTTAAGAGAACACAAGCTACAAATTATTTCAATTCGTTATAAACCGGATTATGTGAGAGTCTATAAATACTCAGTAACTGAGACCGTTCATTGAAACGATGTCAAATTTTTACATATCCATAAGAACTTGCAAATAAAATACTTATGAGATGGGTGCTTTTCAAAAATGGGCAGATAAGAGGTTGTATAGTTGTACTTTGGTTGTAGCAGTTTTGGGATTGAAAATTGGGCCATATTTGGTCTGCAATGTCACTCTGTCTTAGCTTCAGTTTTCTGCAGCTTTGTTCGCCACTCTTTGGCCTTTTCCGGCTTGTTCTTGGCTGTTCAATAATCCGGCCATATTTCAAAGCCGTCAGGATTTCTGAGACATTCTCTGCATCGACTTCTGATTTTTTTTGCGATTTCCATAGCTTCAGGTTGATTGACACAACCATACCCTGCCTCTTGAAATAAGCTCCTGGCCATTCTATGAAGCTCCCCAAGAAGATCGTCCTGGGCATTAGCGATTCCTCTCCATTTCTCTCCAAGTTCCAACATAGTCGGCAGATTGCTTGGGTCTTTCTTTTGAGCAAGAGCCTTTGTCGTCCGAGCTAATTCAGCGGCATAGTCCAAGGTCTTCATATTTTCTCTTTGCGCGCTGTATTCCTGTCGTATTTCCTGTGCTATTGCCACCATACCATCCAGGAATGTGATTAAGTCAGGATGAGATTTCCGTTCAAGATTAAGAAAATCCACCATGTCATGGGTAAATTCCCAATATTCGTTGATTCTCTTCACATGACGCGTGACAAAGTAGACCATATCATCAACGGTTTCCTCTACAAGCTCTTTCTTTTCCACCTCCTGGCCTTCTTTAAAAATCGGCTCCAGGACGTATTCTATAAAATCACAGATACAGGCAGACGGGATGGTTACTCCTGGCCGTCTATGATGGGTGCGCAGCTTGCGACCTGGAATGTCAAGTATAGCATCACACGCCTGCCTACCTAAAGTCTCCTTCATAATATCAACAGGTGCGGAAACCGAAGTGGGAGTACCTTTTCTCTCCAAGAAATAGATTAGAGAATTCCCTTTAGGGGGTATTCTTTTGCTAAGACGATAGAAAGCATTCTCGCCTTCAAACCAGACGGGATAAATATATATGCCTATTGTGACCCGCACGATTCTTTCTCTGAATCCTCTGAATCTATAAGTTGTCCTGACTCCACCCTCACGCAATTGAGTTATCCACTTCGCAGGAAAGGGCCTTTTCCAGTTGATAGCTATATCCTTTTCCAGATAAGAAGGTTTTAGCTCTTCCTTATGCCAGATACCCAGAGCATCCAACAGGGCCAGATACACACTCTTTCCGTCGTTCTCAAAGTCAACAGATTCGATGAGGCGGGGCTTTTCCTGTCTGTTGCCCAACACGAGCCCCATCTTTTGCTCTCCCTTTGGCCAGGTGACAACCAGCATACTGTTCTGGCCCCTTAGTAATCCTAAGAAGAGATTGCTCGACGGAATACGAAGTGTACTCGCTGAAGGATATTCTATCGGATCAAAAATGAGGTCATCCGCGATAAAGTCGGGTATTATACCGTACTCGATTGGGCTGAGCAGACTTATCCCCTTCATATTCTCAGCAGGTTTGATTTCTATAATCTCCTTTTTGCTGAACGAGAAAATAGCAGACAATTTCTCTTCTGTTTCGGCTCCGGTAAAAGAGACTTCTAAAGTCGCTTCATCACCGGTATTCTGCAATATTCTGCAGTTAGTGATACTCGCCGGTTCCTTCTTGAATTGAAGAGGAACGAATTCCACTTTCTTCTCACTCGAATCGGCTTTCGAGTAAATGACGACTCTGCCTTTTCCCGAACAGAACACGGCAGCCAGCTTTTCATTCTCTACGACGGCATCTCCTTTAAAAAAGTATTCACTCCCATAGAAAGCTGGATTTCCATGTATCGGATCGACGACGACTTGCCAGTCGGCTCTATCTCGAAGGTCGATTTCATCGACAAACGGCAACTGTGTATCCCAGACCAGGGTACTTGCGGGCGGTCTTTCCGCTTTTCTTTTTCCTGAGACTGTCGGCTCGGCCCAAAAGGCCACGGCGCCTGGACGTTTGGCATTCGCCTCAAGTGCTAGGGTTATTTTCTTTCCCGAGTAAGCAGATAAATCAACACAGCGTTGTGCCCAGTGTTCCTCATCGGCGTAGGTTTCCTCAAGGATAGTTACAGTTTCACCGCCATCTGGCTTGGCCGTGATTCTAAACGCCACAGGGGCGTTTTCCTTGAGCACTCCCAGGCCAATGTCAAGTCGCGCTGCCTCGGGTGCATACAACCGATACTCTAATCTTGCTGGCGTATATGCAAAGACTGTGCTCCTGTGTTCGTTATCTCGAACCTCGTCTCGAACGCCAATTGGGACATCAGTATAGGGAGTTTCCTTTGGCACTATCCGCACTGACAGGATATCGAGTGCCACAGCTTCCGCATCCTGCTCACTGAAACACCCGATCATCAGATGCGTCCAAGGCCCTCGCCAATCCCGTGAGCGTTTCTCTAAAGAAAGCCGGTACGTTTGGATCGTCCCATCGGCCACGATAGAAGCCCCATCGCCGCGGCTGTAATGAGGGAAGAGGTATTCCTCGGAACCCTCTTCCGTATAATTGAAACCCAAACCGATAAAGGCCATAGGATCTCGAGTGCGGGCGTGAATCTCCACATAGGCCCAGTCCTCAATGTTCCAATCGTTCAATTCGACGTGGATTTCGCCAAACAAGCGAGAAGACTTAGTGTAGCGATTCTTTGTCGTTAACGGCAGGCGCAGCGCATCTTCAACTCGGACAGGCCTGACAGCTTCCATCTGCTTAGGGATTGGTTTGAGCGGTTTCCAGTCCGGCTGAGGCTGATCGAAGCGCCACTCAACCGGCTCCAGAACTTCCTCTGGAACCTTAGATCCCTCAATGTGTGCAGCATCCAAGTGCTCTTCGAGATATAAAGGCATCTCTGCTATCAGGACTTTCTGTTGCCCGGGCTCAGTATCAGCAAATAGAGAAAGTGGCGATACGGGAAGCAACATGATTAGAAATATGAAGACGCAAATAGTTGATCTGGTCATGGTATATTCTCCCAATAAAGAAATGACGAAGTCTCGTTTGCTCGTATAGTCAAAATCATCGCATGGCCCCATGTTTGATTTTGCCCAGAAAAGGTGTTCTTGATCATAACAGACTCTCCACAGAGACAAGCTTTCGAAAGCTGATCTGCACATTAGATTATGCATCTTGGCCGCCATGTCAAGGATGAAATTGACAACTCTCTCGTAGGTCACATCCAGAAAAATAGAACGCCCAATATGGTCAGGGATGGCAGCTTGAGAATGTTGCCAGCTCTTTTTCGCCAAAGGCCACCAATAAACAGCTCAAAAAGTAAAATCTTTGTTGCCATAAAATTTTCTTTGAGGCGTCTGTATCATGACGTGGCAGCCAATGTCACTCACTAATTGACGATGGACATTGAATACGATTGCAATATTTTGGCCACCACCTAAATCTTTTATATATAATAGCTTATGGAGTTAAGATTTTTTAGAAATAGGTAGATATTGGCCTTTTGGGTTGTAGTCAAGTTGTATTGATTTTGCGAGTGAAAATTGGATCATTTTAGTGATTCAATGTCACTTTGTTTTAGCTTCTGTTTTCGGTAGTTTTGCCCGCCACTTTTCGGCCTTTTTCGGCTTACAGTGGACTTAAATTATATCTTTACTACTTAACTTTCAGTTTAGCTCTTTGTAAACTACATTTGTCAAAAGAGTGCCGGAAAATTCGACATCCATCAGAACTTTTGATCGCACTTCCCATTTACTGCCAATAGGAAAGATAATTTGTATGTCATGTGCCTTACCTTCGAGTACTCCGCCGTAAATCACCAAGGCTTTGTAGCTTGAAGGATCATGTTCCTCTGGATTATCACATTTATCAATGTGCTCATGGAAAGAAGCATCACAATAATAATATTTTAGAGTGCGCGCACCTTTTCTGGTGCCAACAACTTCTAGCGAACCATCTGGATTGCTAACTTGTGCACCAACATCATCACCGAAAGTATCCATGAATTCAATTCCCATATGTGCAGGATCGCCGATGCCCTCTATAGCCCCTGAAACAGAAATCAGTTCAGGATACTGTGGATGCGGTTTTTCAGCATATCCTGATACTGCAAGTATCCCCAGGAGAAGAATTGGAATAATGATTGCTGAAATTATTTTCACTTTCATGATAAGTACCTCCCAAGCTGAGATCTCCCATTTACACATAGCTTAGCTACACCGCTGAGCTTCGTTTATAATATTTGCTCGTCCTAATGGGCTGCATTTTGTTTGTATTGTATATTCAATCCACAACCTTTCGGGTAGATTCGTCACTTTGACCTGAACTACCAACAGTGGGCCTAATCCCAGATTTCCAGAGGGTGATATCTCCATCTTGAGGACCACCACCACCTGCGATCATAGAACCATCTGGACTGAATGCAATACCGCCAGATATCCCTGGGAGAGTCATCAATTCAACGCCTGTGGCGGTGTCCCACACCTTAGTTGTACCGTCATGACTAACCGAAACGATGCGAGTACCGTCTGGGCTGATCGCAAGTAATTCGATGTAGTCCTTGTGCCCGTAGAGTGTCATCAGTTCATCGCCCGTTTTGGTATCCCAGATCCGAATCGTGGCATCGCCAGCCCCAGAAACGAGCCGCGAGCCGTCAGGAGTGAACAGAATTGAACGGACGCCTGACTTGTGCCCGGAAAGAGTCTTTATCTCTTCGCCTGTTGAAGCATTCCATAGTTTGATTTCATTACCGATCTCTATGCCTCCTGTAGCTATCTGTTTACCGTCCGGGTTGAAAGCAACGCAGAGAACACTTTGCTTTGGCCCTAAGAGAGACATTATTTCCTCCCCGTTCGTACGGTCCCATACCTTAGCTGTACCATCGATACTACCGGAGAGAATTCGATTGCCATCCGGACTGAAGGCAACTGAGTAAATGGCCTTGTTGTGTCCTGAGAGCTTCTTGATTTCTCGGCCGTTGGACATATCCCAAACTCTAAGAGTCGTATCGTCTCCGCCCGATACAAGGTATCTTCCGTCTGGGCTGCTCGCCATACAGGAGATCGGGCCTCCATGTTCTAAAACTGTCCTGATCTCTCTCGCCTCAGACACATCCCAAATTTTGATTGTTCCATTTATATCACCTGAGAGTAGCTGTCCGCCATCCGGAGTGAATGACACGCGGCAAACTGATTGCTTATGGCCTCTAAGGATCGTGCATTCCTTGTCGGTGCTCACATCCCAGATCTTGATCCCACCTGAATCTGGAGGTAATGCGGTGGACGCTATGCGTTTACCATCTGGACTGAATGCGACACATCCGACTCCCTTGGCGTGGCCAACGAATGTCGTCAACTCTTCTCCTGTCGTGGCGTCCCAAACTTTCACCGTATTGTCGTAGCTGCCCGACACAATTCGCTTGCCGTCCGGGCTGAAAGCGATTGACACCACCGGCTGGCCCTCTGTATGTCCCTTAGGAGCAAGTAGCTGTGCGCCACTTGTGGCATCCAAAACCCTGATAGCTCCGCCAAAACAACTTACAGCTATTCGTTTACCGTCTGAGCTATAGCTAATCCCGAGGACCTTTTGATCTGCCAAGTTAAAGGTCTTCAGTTCCTTACCTGTCATTGCATCCCAGATTTTAACAGTCTGGTCGTAGCTACCCGAGGCAATATGCCTACCGTCCGGACTGAAGGCTACGCAGCATACAATATTATTGTGCCCTGATAGCACCCTTAACTCTTCACCAGTCGACACATCCCAAAGTCTGACCGTACTGTCAAAACTGCCTGAGACAATCTGGTTTCCGTTTGGGCTAAATGCTACAGAACGGACGGGCTTCTGGTGACCTTCAAACGTTAAAATTTCGCTACTGTCAACTGTGTCCCACAACTTGATTGTACAATCTGCGCTTGATGAAACAATGCGAGTACCATCCGGACTGAATTGGACCGAAAGTATAGCTCTGGCCTTGTGACCCTCTATAGTCAACATTTCTGCTCCTGTTTCCACATCCCAGATCTTGATTTGACCACCCATCAGATTCCCAGATGCTATATGTTTGCCATCAGGACTGAATGCGACAGAACTGGCTGGAAAACCTGAGCCAAGTGTGGAAACCGACTCATCCATTATATAGCTGAGTCGATACCATTCCCAATTCCTCAGGCCTTGAGGACAAGACTTCAACAATTCTCGGGCATTTCGCAGATTTCCCTCACGGTATTTCACATCTGCCAGTGTAACACCATAGACATAGGACAAATACCGGTACTTGTCAGCCTGCTCTTCCGCTACCTTGCGTTCCTCATGGGCTGCTGTTTGTGCTTGTTCGGCATGAACCCGAGCCTTTTCGGCTTCAGAACGAGCGATTGACTCTTGCCTTCTTGCCCTTTCAGCTCTGAAGCCCATAGCCATGCTGGTCACCAAGCCTATGATGATGGCTATCGCAATTAGTGCTACGGTCGTTACTGAACCTGCATGTTTGCGTACAAACTTCCTCGCCCTGTACATTTTGGACTCTGGGCCAGCAATAAGGGCGGTACCTTCTAAGTAGTTGGAGACGTCATTTGCCATCTGAGAGACAGACTCGTAGCGGTGGTCAGGTTCTTTTCGTATGGCCTTCAAAGGGATCCATTCGAGTTCCTTACGGAGTCGCCGAGCTAACGTTAGTATCTGTGTACGTCGCATGAGTGCTATCTCCTTTGCATGGTTACCCAAGCCAGTTAAGCGGGCACTGGGAGTGATGGGTTCTTGGTCACGGATCACTTCGCGGATATGATCGATACCGCCTTTGCGAAGGGTCTTCTCATCGAATGGTGTCGCGCCTGCCAATAGTTCATAAAGGACCACACCGAGTGAATAGACATCCGATCGCGTATCGACGTCTTCGTAGGCCATGTCAGCCTGTTCTGGACTCATGTACTCCGGGGTGCCGAGTAACTGGCCTTGCTCTGTAATTGCTGTTCGTTCACATAGTGGCTGCGTAATGGCTTTGGCAATACCGAAGTCGATGATTTTAAGCATGGGTGTATGATCGTTGTCAGCGACCAGAATGTTCGAAGGCTTGATGTCACGATGGAGTACGCCCTTTTGGTGGGCGTGCTGGATGGCATGGCATACATGTAAAAACAGTTGTAGACGTTCGTCTATACCGATTTTGTGCTTGTCGCAGTACTCAGTGATGGGCAGGCCTTTGACATACTCCATCACAAAATACGGCCTACCTGAATCAGTGGTACCTGCATCGAACACCTGGGCAATGTTTGGATGCTCAAGTATAGCCAGAGTCTGTTGTTCGGCCTGAAAACGAGCAACGACTTGTATCGTGTCCATGCCGAGCTTCACAATTTTCAGCGCCACTTTACGGCAGACAGGTTCCTGCTGCTCGGCCAGATAGACCAGGCCCATGCCACCTTCACCGAGCAACTCTAACAACCTATAACGGCCGATACTAGAACCAGGCCCCTCGTTAATAGGCAAACTCCCAGAATAGATATCAGCTTCGCCTTCAAACCCCATTCTGATCAGACACTTGGGGCAAAGACCCTCTGGAGCATTTTTTGGCAGATCAGAACCACATTCTGGACACCGCTGTTTCTTGACCATTGTTGTATTTCCTTCCTTTTGAATTCTATTTAGCTCTATTCACCTATTCATGAGGAAAAAATCGAAATATGTTACACAGTTTTTCAGATTTTTTCAGATAGGCCACTGCCTGTATGCAGCCTTGATCCATTTCTCCTCTCATCGGTGGGGCTCCACGGATAAGACAGATAGTAACCATGCCAGTACAATAGATGATCGTGCCTTTGAAAGCTCTAAGCAGTGAAGGTGTTAAATAGGTCTCTCAGTTCTTCTTCGACCTCATCCTGAGATGAGACGGTCTGCGCAATTTCTTCGCGCAGAAATCTGCGATAGGACACACGGAAGCGATGAACTGAAGTCCTGACAGCCCCTTCGGTCATACCCAGTTTTTTAGCCATAACACTATACGGGATAGAACTCTGGTCACTAGTCAGGTATATCTTCAATTGATCAAAGAGCAATTCACTTTTAGCCTTTGTTGATTCTTCCCGCAGTCGTTTCAGGGCTCGGTCAAGCAGCAACAGTGCCCAAGACTTTTGGAAAAGCTTCTCCGGAGACAGTTCATGTGCTGGTTCATAAGAATAGCGAGTCTCTGCATCTATGAAATCCATAGGAAGGACTTCATAACCTCCACCACGCTTCTGCGCACGATCATGGTCGTATTCATCAGCAAGAAAATGTTTTAAAGCACCAAAAAGATATGAGCGAAACCTGCCGCGTTCCGAGTCAACCAAGCGTAAGCCTTGTTTCTCCATCAAGGTAGCGAAGAATCCCTGGGTGTAATCTTCCGCATGGTGAGTGCTGTATCCCTGTCGCCGTAAGAAAGCATAGATTGGGAACCAGTATGTTTCACACAGTACGCTTAGAGCACGTTGGTAGTCTGGAGAAGAAGGATTCTTTGCCGCCAGAACCACACTCCAATGCGTGGTCGTGAAACGCGCAGCTTTGAATGAACTATAACCTGTTTTTTCTTTTGCTGCCATTTGTATTCTGAGGCCTTATAGCTCAACTTCGAGATCACATCTTTGACTTATACTATTGTAAGATTTGGAAATGGAATCTGCAAGGAACACCAAATCTGCTGTTGAAAAAGTCAAACGAAGCTAAGTAATCAATAAGTACTGTGGGCCTTGGATACAGCCACTCATCAATTGGTGTTTGGTCCACTTCACAGCACGAAATAGGATCAATATCGGCTTAATAGTCCGCTCGTCACTTTGCCTTTTGGCATAGGTCATTGAATACGTCGGCGATTTTTTGGCCATGACATAAACACTTTATAAATAAGAACTTATGGAAGCAAGATTTTTTAGAAATTGGTAGATATCGGCCTTTGGGGTTGTAGTTGGGTTGTAGAGATTTTACGAGTGAAAATGGGGCCATTTTTGGGTTGAAATGTCACTCTGTCATAGCTTCTGTTTACAGCAGTTTTGCTCGCCAATCTTTGGCTTTTTCCGGCTTATCCCAGGCTTCGTAGAGGGTGATTAATTTGTGCTATGATGCGACGTTGACGTTCTTTCACATAGCAGAATATTGTGGTACTCCTCAATCGAAAGAGAGGAGAAACGGAGAATACAAAGTATGCCTAAATGATAGAGCTTTACGTCTACTCAACCAGGCTGTCCCCCTGAAAATTGTTGCGTTTTGTAACTCATGGAACGAGGGGCTTTTAACAACGAGTGCGACGCAAACAGCAACTATCCAGGTTGACGTCTGTTGCTATAAGAAATTCCTCTTGGTCTTGATGGTTGCCTCAGAGTTCTCGGCCGGCGTCAAAATTTAAAAACACACAGGATTTGTTGTTTGGTTTACTTCTTCACAATTGCGGCTATCCAGCCGCCCTTGTACGGTGCCGAGACCGTGACTACAGCTCCGGATTGGATAGTATTCTTCATCAGGCGATAGCCCCCGGCGGCCGACGTCTGTGTGGTTATACCCATGGACACGCTAATCCATGTCACATCGAAGGAGCCCGTTACGCCGGACAGATCAAGCCCGACGGACCCGCCATTCGTGAAATAGAGCGCGTAATATTCTCCGGGTTTCGCCGCCAGGTATGCCTCGTTACTCTCGCGGTCCGAAAGCAGACCCATCTGCGGCGTGATATCCCAGAACTTGATCAGGCCCTCCAGAATGCGCGCTGCCTTGATACTTGCCTTGGCGAAGTCGTTGAGTCCGTTGCCTGCATCCGGACGGTGGAACCGGGCGCTCGCCGAGCCGCCGAGAATGTTTCGCCAGAATCGTTCGACACCATCCTCAGGCCCGCCCGTTCCGAAGCTATAATATCCGCTCCCATATATCTTCGTATGGTTGCTGGGGCGAGGATGCGTGTTGACCTGCCGCAAAAGCCATTGCAGACTATCCCAGTGCGTCTGATCGTAGTTCCGGCTGTTCACCTGCGAGATGTCGGCAAACATGTAGTGCTCGTCGTCTTTGAAGATGAGCGGAGTATGCTTTGCTTTTTCGGCCATGAATGTATCGTCGAACATGTCGGTTGTGCAGACCGTAATGCCTTTTTCGGCGGCCTTGTCCTTAATGAACCCAATCCAGTACTGCCCCCATTGGGCCGGGGTGGACGTCTCGTTGTCCATGCAGTAGAGGACATGCCCGTAGTCCAGGCTGTAGGACAGCATTTTGGCTACAAATGCCTCCTGGTGTATCCGAATGCTATCGAGCTTCTTACTATACTGCGGCATGCCTTTGATCGAATGAAAGAAAGGTTGCAGGTCTTGGCCGGAATGCTTGGGGTACTCGGAAGCAAAGCCTGTTTGCTCGTAGGTGTAGTTCACGTTATTGCCGGGGTTCCAGGGGCTGGTCTTCCAGTTTAATGTCGAATAGTCGAAACGATCCCAGACCTCGATCTGCACAATGATCTTCCGCTCAGTGGTCCACTTAAGCATGTTCTGGAAGCGATTCCAGTATTCCTGGTTCCACTGATTGAGGTCGAACTTTCCGTCCGGCAGCAGTTTATGCGGCTTGAGATCTTTGCCCTCTCGCTGGCTCATCGTATTGCGTACGTAGTTGGCCCCGACCGCCTGAATCTCGTCGAGGTGCGTTTTAAGGTCATCGAGCAAAAAGATATGGTCCGTCTTGCTCCCACCCAGCAACATTACGGGCTTGCCTTTGTATTGCCAATAACGCGGATTTTTCGCATAGGGCTGAATGCGATCGGCGTTCTTGTCTTCGGCTGACAACGGCGAGACGCTAAATGAGCTTAAGACAACTGTCGCGGCCGCAAACAGAAAAATAAATCGAGTCGAAAACCAATTCATGGTATGCTCCTTTGTCACTATATTTACCTTTATAACAAATGTGAACTATCAACGTTACTGCTTCGCCTGCACACCGGCGAGGTATCCCCAGATATAGGCATTTTGCGCCATTGGCTTCTGCACTGTGAATTCGCACATGATGGGGTACCAGAATACGTCCCAGTAAGCTTCCATGATGGGCCATTT
>CAZHBL010000022.1:0-21899 GCA_964530105.1 uncultured Pirellulales bacterium
TGCCCCGGGATGTTGCAGGACCATCCGGTCGAAAAAAAATGATACGAATGAGTGCCGTCTCGTCATGACATGGACCCGACGCAGCAAATCGAAATTACTGAGTCGTCAGTTCCTCCAACCGAGATAGAAGGTCCTCAACAGTACCCTTGCTAAGAATATCATCAAATTGTGACCGGTAGGTCAAGAGAATGCTAACACCCTGTATTTCCACATCGTAGACCTTCCAGCGCTTATCAACCTTGCGAAGTTTGTGCATCAGGGCTATCTTTTTGTCCTTGGTTTTCAACTCCATAGGAATATAGATCGTGCTCTTTTTCTTCACAGCCGGTTTGAACACAACCTGTTCATCCGTATAGACCGCGATTTTTTCCCGGTATGAAGTCCGCAGCCGTTCAATGAACAGCCGGGTGAATTTCTCTTGCTGCGGGACCGTTAATTTGGGCCAGTTTGCTCTACCTAATGCAAGTTTAGCCATTAGTGGGAAATCAAAGATCGGGCTCACGATCTTATTGATTTTCTTTTCTCGTTCGTCCTGATCGAGGTCTTTTGTCCGTAAGACCGAAATGACGGCATCCCACTTGGTTCGAATCAACTTACTTGGATCATTTGGATAATTCGGGTCGTTTGGCTCATTGCTGCCTGCATTGACTCCTTGACACGTAATCAGGATAATTATTATGGCAATCCAAAGGCTTTTCATAATCTACTCCTTATGTTGTTTGTGTTTCCATACTTGATTTAATTGTACTGTCGGACAAAATACGCTGCAAGCATGAATATGTACTTCCAGCAACTTTATCTTCTTTGACTGTAACAATCACCCAATTACCGCTTATGCCACAGCTATACTAAAATGGACCTGAAAATTCTACGCCATCCCGGTATCCAGAAGTATACAAGCGTAATAGCATTCTCCTGCCCGCTATCCGGCTCGACGCTCATAAGCCCGATACAGCAGGTCCAGTTCGGCCGTTTTGGTATCGAAGCTTAGCTGCAGTTCCGCAAGCATCTGTGGATTCTTGTAGATCACCTCGTCACCGAAACGCTCTTTCATGCCGTCCAGCTCTTGCTCAAGCTCAATTATCAGCTCCTCGATCTGTTCAACGGAGTATTTATTAAAGCGTTTGAGTTCTTCAGGCATTCTGGACCGGGGCTTGCTCCCGGCACTGGCAGGCCGGCGTTTTCGGGGGCCGGCAGCTCGTGATTCCTGCTTCTGCTGCTGGGTTTCTGCCCGCTTGCTGACAAGTGATGCATAATACGAATATGCCGGTTTTGCATCGATGAACTCCGTTTTACCGAGGCATCGAGAGCCCAACTCATCCACGCCGACAACAATTAGTTTATCTACGACACGGTCCAGAAAGTAACGGTCATGGCTCACGACAATCATGGTTCCGGTATAATCATCCAGCGCGGCTTCCAGCATCTCCCGGCTGGCAATATCCAGATGGTTGGTTGGCTCATCCATAACCAACACATCGGGATCGGCCAGGACCAATCTGCATAGCATCAGACGATTTCGCTGCCCCCCGCTCAAATCTCCGCATTGCTTGAATACATCGTCGCCGCTAAAGAGAAAAGCGCCCAGTCTGTTGCGCACCTGCTCCGATGAGAGCCCTGGATTTGTGCTAAGAGCCTCGTCCAGAACGCTTCTGGAAGGATCCAGAACGTCGCCGTGCTGATCGAGATATCCCACACGGAGATTCTTCCCCATGCGGATGCGGCCTACCGACGGTTCAAGCTGGCCGAGGGCCAGTCGTAAAAAAGTGCTCTTTCCTGTACCATTCGGACCGGTGATACCGATGCGCTGCCCGCTGAGTATATCAAAGGTCAGATTCTCAAACAGCGTTAAATCGCCAAAAGACTTGCTCAGCCCTTCACAACGCAGCACAAGATCGCTTTTCCGGTCAGTTTTGCCGAATGAGAAGTTTATTGTTTTCTGGTTTGAAGGCTTATCCAGGAAGTCAGGATTTTCCTTGAGCAGGCGTTTCAAGCGAGTCTTCCGGCCGCGAGCAGTTCCGCGCATTCCTTCCTGATCCTTGTTTCGGGCGATGAAGTCCAGCGTACGCTCGACCATCTCGACGCGTCTGGTATTTTCACGCTCCCGTTGCAGCCGTTCGATCTGTCTGGTTTGTACATAGTTGCTATAATTGCCGTTCCACACGCGGGCCTGCCGGTTTTCAACTTCAATGATTTTGCACGCCACTTTATCCAGTAAGGACCTGTCATGACTGATAATGACAGATGCCCCATTGTAGCCGGTCAGGAACTTCTCCAGCCATTCGGTAGCCTGCAGGTCCAGGTGATTGGTCGGCTCGTCCAGGAGCAGCAGATCGGTATCCAGCATCAAAATCTGGGCCAGGCCCAGGCGCGACAACTGGCCGCCGCTGAGGGCCGATGTCTTGACGTAATGCTGCTCGGGTTCAAAGCCCAGACCTGCCAAAGTCTTGAGGATGCGGAATTCATAAGCATACCCCCCTGCTATCTCGAAGTCGTGGCACAGGCGATCATATTTCTTCATCATGGCCTGCAGCGCCGAATCGCTCAGGCTTTCCATTTCACCAGAAACGGCCTGAATTTCCCGCTGGAGTTTGAGCAGATGTTCAACGCCGGCGTGCATCTCTTCGATAATTGTACGATCGCCGCTGAACGTAGTTTCCTGGGATAAGTAACCGATACGCAGAGCCTTCTGCCTGATCACGCTGCCCATATCGGGCTCGATCTGGCCGACAATCAGCTTCAAGATCGTACTCTTTCCTGAACCGTTCGCACCCACCATACCGACTTTTTCGCCAGAATGGAGTCGAAGATTCAACCGATCCAGAACAACTTCCGGGCCGAAAGCTACATGAATGTCAGACAACGTTACGATGGCCATGAATCACGAACCATTTGGTATCCATTACTTATACAAGCATTAAGCATGGAGATCGCTCCTGATATTTGCTTGCTCAACCGACTAATTATATTATATCGTGTAGAATAGAGAAAACAGAATCCAAAGACACCGACAAGAAAATCCAGGAGCTGAAACCTGATGGAACAACCTAAAAAGACTCGGATAGCAGTTTTACTTGCAGTTGCCTTGTTGATCTGCCATAGACAATACTCTGCTCGGGCAGGTGATTCACAACCATACGATAAAGTTCATGCTTTTTACTACCCATGGTACGGAAATCCCCAAACCGACAAGTTCCATTACCACTGGAACCATCAGCAATTTGTAAAAGAAGGTGAGCCGAAGAACTACCCCGGCGGGAACGACGTTGCTGCCAACTTCTACCCCAAGCTCGGTTGTTATAGCTCCAACAGCAACCAGGATATTGATGCTCACATGCTGATGCTTGACCGGGCAAAGGTCGGCACGATTTGCACTTCATGGTGGGGCAAAGATACATATACGGACAAGGCAGTACCGCGGTTGCTCGAAGCTGCAGCCCGGCATAACATCAAAGTGTGTTTTCATATCGAGCCGTTTCCGGGCCGAAACGCTCAAACCACCCGCGACGCTATTGTCTATATCATCGACAAGTACGGCTTACATTCGGCCTTCTACCGCTACGGCAAAGACAAGCCCCGCCCCATGTTCTACGTCTATGATTCTTACCTTACCCCGGCAGAGCAGTGGAAGACAATTCTCTCGCCCGACGGGCCGCAAACCATCCGAAACACCAAATACGATTCGGTCGTTATCGGTCTGTGGGTCAAAGAACACGAACAAGCTTTTATGAGCGAAGGTCACTTCGACGGCTGCTACACCTACTTCGCAACCGACGGCTTCACGTACGGCTCGACCATCAATAACTGGTCCGGGCTTGTAGAATGGGCACAGCAAAACGACAAATTGTTCATTCCCTCTGTCGGACCGGGATATATAGATCTGCGTATTCGGCCGTGGAACGATGTCAATACCCGGGACCGGCAGAACGGAGCTTACTACGACCGCGAATTCGCCGCCGCCATCGCCGTCCGACCGTCCATAATCAGCATCACAAGCTTCAACGAATGGCATGAAGGCACACAAATCGAACCAGCCGTCCCCAAGCAGATCCCGGATTTCAAATACCTCGACTACACACCTCACGATCCCGAATACTATCTGGATCGCACCCGCTACTGGGTAGATCGTTATGTAGAATATAGCGCCACTCCGTCCACTAAATACATGATCGTCGTCACCGGCGACGAACTGCTATCGGGCATTTATCCGGATGGACACACCTACTTTCTAACCCGAACTCTGTGCCCGCTGGGTCTGGAATGCGTTGGCTCGATGAGCGTCGACGACAAGCAAGTCGATATTAAAGAGGCGCTCCGCTACGCCACGGACAAAGCCGATCTGGTCATTGTAACCGGAGGTCTGGGCCCGACTGACAACGACATCACACGCGAAACGCTTTGCGACTTCACAGGCATTGCGCTGAAAGAACACCCTGACGTGCTGCGGGAGATGGCACGAAGATTCCGTGTGCCGCCCGACCAGCTCCGCGCAAACTTACGCCGGCAGACACAGGTGCCAACGGAAGGAACCTATTTCAGAAATACTGAAGGCACAGCAGTCGGCCTTGCTTTCGAGCCAGCCGACACCGTAATCATAGCGCTGCCGGGACCGCCTCGCGAATTGCAGGCCATGGTTAATAATGAGCTGGTACCGTATCTTAGCAAGCGGTTCGGCACACGACTGTCCGGTTACTCGCTTACACTGCGGTTTGTCGGCCTTGGCCAGTCCCAGATCGATCAGACGCTTGGAGATAACGTGCCGCTGGCGCCCGACATCATGGTTTCATCGCAGTTCGATGGCAGCCGGGTGGATTTCACATTTTCGCTGACCGAAGATACGCCGCAGGACCGGGCGAGGCTCCTGGAACTGAAACAAAAGATAATGAAATACCTGGGTGAATATATATACGCGGACGATGAAATATCGCTGGAGGAACACGTCCTGAAGCTGCTGAAAACACGCGGCGAGAGGCTGGCTCTGGCGGAAGCAGGCAGCGGCGGGTCTCTGGCTGCGGCGTTGAGCAATGCTGACGGGGACGGGCAGATACTGGTCGGGGCGTATGTGGCTCCAACTGTAGAGAAACTATGTCGCTTGCTAAACATAGACAATGATGATCCGACCAACAGTACATCTTCAGACCAAAGGATAAAACGACTGGCTGCCAAAACCGCCGAAGCGACCGCGAGCCAGTGGGCGATTGCCGTCGGCGAGATCCGGCGAGATGAAAACGGATCCGGCTACGTGGAGGTTGCTTTCAAACTGCCGGACGGACACCTGGATAGCCAGCAGGTCCGGCTTAGCAGCACTGGCGAACTGGCCCGCTCCAGGCTCAGCACGCAATTGCTCGACCAATTAAGGCGGAGATTAAAGTGAAACTTGTTTATTCATCGTGCGTGATATGTGCGAAATAAATCGATTTTGATTTTTCGTATAATACCTTGCCGTTGATGAGCGTGGTTTCCACGAATGTTTTGTGGTGAAAGGGATGGCCGTCAAGGATGATTATGTCGGCGTCTTTTCCGACTTGCAGGCTGCCTACCTTGTCGGCAACGCCGATAATTTCGGCGGCTGTGATAGTGATTGCTTCCAGCGCGGTCTGCTCGTCGAGCCCGCCGCTTACGGCGAACGCCGCTTCCATCGGCAGCGCCATCATGTCACGCCCGACTACCCCCCATGTCTCAAAATTCGTGCTCGGAGGTATGATTGCGAATTTGACGCCGGCTTTTTTCAAAATAGCGGCATTTTCCAGATTCGAACCGGACGGCCCCGAAATATCTTCGTTCGGACGCTGCTTCTGACGCGGGTTGATAACGACGCGGACATCTCGTTTGGCAATCTCTTCGGCAACAATCCATGCTTCGACGGCATCCGTTAAAATCATCCGGATGCCGAATTCATCCACCAGCTCCAGGTCAGCCAGGATGTCATTCGCCGTAGAGGCCGTCACTAATATGGGCACTTCCCGCTGCAGAAGCCGGATATATTCATCAAGTCCACCCGGTTTCTTCGGCTCTTCAACTTTCTTCTTGTCCCCAGCCTGCTGATACTCCGCGAGTTTTCGCAGGTAATTTTGGGCCTTCCGTAGGTTCTGCTTAAAGGTGGTTTTACGTAGCCAATCCCTGTTGGAAATCATGACCGGCTGGGCAACCGATTCTTTGACCAGCATCTGATCCAAATCTCCGTAGAAAGTCTTGATTACGGCGGTTGCTCCTCCGATGGGATTGTCACCCGATGGACGACCGGCCGATACCATAGCAGTCGTGATGCCGGACGCCACCGCCAGAGAAACGCTGAACTCAAACGGATCGAGAGAATCTGCTATCTTAGTTATATTCGGATAGCCGATGACCCCGACCTCGGCATTGACTGCGACCAGACCGGGCATAACGACTTTTCCACGGGCATCAATCACCTTGGCTTTTTTCGGAATTTCGATATTTTGCCCGATGCCGGAGATTTTTCCGTCCCTGATGAGAATCGTTCCGTTCTTGATAATCCCACCGGTAATTGTGTAAAGGTCCCCACCTCGAATCGCTGTGACCTCCTCGGCTGCCGAGAGCGGCGAAATGATAAAGATCATCGATATCGCCAGCGCTAACAACAGCATAGGCACGACATGACGTATATTTTTGTTACCCATCTATGGCTTCTCCCTACGGAGCTTCATGAACGATCTTGCCTTCGATCATCACCTTGTCAATTTTAGTCCCGACGTCCAGTGGGTCGCCGCTTAGAATCAGGAGATTCGCGTCCTTGCCGACATCCAGACTTCCCAGCCGGTAATCAATAGCCATCATCTCGGCAGGATTGATGGTGATTGCCTTCCTGGCGATTTGACGGTCTAATCCGGCTTTGACCAGCTCGGCAACTTGTCTGAGGAAATCTTCGTATCCACTGACACTGTCATCTTCAGGCTTCAATGCAATTTTGACCTCGGCTTCGGCCAACATTCTGGGTATGTTAATGCGGTTAAGTGTGTTCCTCTCGAAGTCTATCTTAGCCGGAAGAATGACCGGAATTTTTTTCTTAGCCAGCTCATTTGCAATCAGATGAGTTTCGGTGCCCGCAACCAGAACCAGTTTCATCTTATCATAAGGTTCGAGCAGCTTGATTAAATGCAGCATCTCACCGGGTAAATTGCACATTACGAAAGTCGGCAGCTTGCCCTGCAGGGCCTCGACGAGCGGCTGAACTTTCGGGTCGGTGGAATCTGCCTTGCTTTTTGCGGAATCCAGGGCGGACTTGATAACCTTTTTTGCCTTGTCATTGGCCTGGAAATAAATCATTACAAATCCGGGTTCGGTGACTATCATTTCTTCGGGTTTTTGGCCGGTCGGCCTTATAATAGCTCCCTGGCCGGTGATACCCGTACTGGGTGAACCGCCACCGAACATATAACCATAGCCTGAATAGTACCTTACAATCCCACTGTCGCCGGGGAGTAATCCTATGGTCGTGAATCCTGCACCGAGAATGCGTATATATTCGTCTTGATGAGGATATAATTCATCTATAATCCGATATTGCGGATTAGATGCCGGACCGCCGGTCGGCGGCCGTGATAATCCGATTCGCGACGATGGATTAACGAGGCCGGGAAAGATTGTCTTGTCAGGCACCTCGATGACCTCGGCGGTTTCCGGAATCTCGACGTCGTTTCCGATAGCCTTAATCCTGCCGTCGGCTATGACGATGATGCCGTTTTCAATCACGCCTGATGTGACGGTATCGACCCGGTCGGCTTTGATGGCGATTATCTCTTCGGCTGCGGTTATGCTCGAAAAGACGCCCGTCAATATACATAAAAGGACATAGTTATAAATATTCCTCATATTATTATTCCTTCTCACGAGGAGCGGATTTTTGCTTCTTCACAAGGTTGACACCTTTTTGCTGATAGACGATTTTGCCGTTAATCAGAACCAGGTCAACAGGAGTTGTATGGTCGAGCAGACTGCCTTTTTTAATAACAATGTCGGCGTCTTTGCCCACTTCGAGAGAACCTACACGGTTATCTATGCCGAGAGCGCGGGCGGAATTGATAGTGATGCCCTTCAAAGCCTCCCGGTCATCGAGCCCGAAGTGGGCCGACATCGAGGCCTGAAACGACAGTTCTTCCTGTGGAGCGATATAGGAGTCCCAGCCGACTGCGTCGGTATTGATTGAGAGTTCCCTGACGCCGGCTTTTTTATATTCGGCCCCCATTCCGTGAAAGCGGCCGTCGAAGGTGGGCCGGGAGAATTCAATGACTCGTGGGCCAATATTGATAAAGACGCCGTCGCGTTTCGCCGCTTCCTGGCCAACGATATACCCGCCATAAGCCGTGTGAGTGGGGATAACTTTCAGGTTGTTCTCGTCGTTGAACATACGGATCGTCTGCATAACGCCCCAGCCCGAGTAGGTATGCACGATCGTCGGCATTTCGCCGTTGAAGGCCTTCCGCATCTTCTCCAGTTCCAGCTTGTACTTGGGCTTTTCCTTTCGCTCGCCCCGTTCATATGCCCGCCATGCCTCGGTGTATTGTTTTGCCTGTTTGAGGATTTGCCTGAGAATCCATGACATCCCCATGCGCGTTGCGCCAAGGTCACCGGCGCGGCGTTCGGGATTGAAGGCCTGCGTCATTTTCATCGCGCCGTACTCGCGAAAAATCATCTTCTCCGGGTCGGACGGATCGAGTTTTATAATGACGCTGAAGCCCGCCAGGTTTGTCCCGCTGCCAGGCATTGTGTTGATTGTAGTCACGCCCCCTGTCACGCCCTTTTCAATGCTGATGTCTTCGGGATTAACGCTGTCGGCAATTTTTAGTTCGGGATTGATTGTCGTTACCATGTCGTTGAATCCGCCTTCGGTGCCGATATGCGTGTGGGCCTCGACGATGCCGGGAGAGATCCATCTGTCCGAAGCGTCAATCACTGTGTATCCTTCCGGTATTTGGACGCTCGATGCCGGCCCAAGAGCTTCGATCTTTCTGTCGCTGACAAGAATAATACCGTTGTTGATAACACCTTTGCCGACGACAAATTCCCCGCCCGGCGCCATCGTCAGGATCTTACCTGCTTTAATGGCATACTTTGGCGATGCCGGCTTATCTTTGGCAATTGACGAGCCGGCGGTCAAAACCGCAAGAATAATCACTGAAATGGAACACACATATTTCATTCTTTTGTCCCGCGCCAAACCTTTCGGTACAACGTTCTCTCTACTCCTATTCGAAAATTATGACGATTTTCCCTTCGCTACTAAATTTACACCATTGCGTTGATAGACGATTCTGCCGTTAATCAGCACAAGATCAACCGCAGCCGCGACATCGAGCAGGCTCCCTTTCTTAATTACGATATCGGCATCCTTACCCGCCTCCAGCGATCCGATGCGGTCGTCGACGCCGAGTGCCCGGGCCGGCTGTATAGTTATGGCCTCCATCGCAATAATTTCATCCAAACCGTAATGGACAGCCATAGACGCCTGGAAGGCCAGTTCCTCCTGCATATCCCATCCGACAGAATCCGTATTGATCGAAAGATTCCTGACGCCGCGGCTGTAATATTCGGCGCCCATCCCGTGGAATCGCCCGTCTATCGGAGTGTTCCATCCCTTAAAATCAACCAGTCGCGGACCGATATTGACGTGGACCTTCTTGTGTTTTGCCGCTTCCTCGCCGACCATGTATCCGCCAAAAGACGTATGCGTCGCGATGGTTTCCATCTTATACTCATCGTGAAACATGTACATGCTTTCAAGGATACCCCAGGCAGCAGCGCTGTGGACTATAGCAGGGATTTCGCCATTGAAAGCCTTTCGCATATTCTCAAGCTCGGGTTTGTACGCCGGCTTGTCTTTGCTTTTACCGCTCTCGTATGACTTCCAGGCATCCGTGTATTCTTTCGCCTGGTTGAGAATCTGCCGGAGCATCCAGGCCATGCCCATCCGAGTCCGCCCAAGGTCGCCCGCGAGTCGTTCCGGATTAAAAGCCTGGGCGATTTTCATCGCTCCGATTTCACGAACAATCGCTTCGGCAGGGTGCGCACAATCGAGCTTGACTATAACAGTGAAACCGGCAAGGTTTGTTCCGCTTCCCGGCATAGTATGTATGGTAGTCACACCCCCTGTTACTGCTTTTTCAGCCGCGATATCCTCAAGGTTGACACATTCGTAGATTTCCAGCTCGGGATTGATTGTCGTGACCATATCGTTGAATCCACCTTCTACGGCGATATGTGTGTGCGCTTCTATTATACCCGGCATGACCCATCGATCTGAAGCGTCAATAACGGTGTAGCCATCCGGAATAGTGATACCCGAGGCAGGGCCTAACGCCTCGATTTTCCCTTTGCTGACCAGGATAACGCCGTGATTGATGACACGCCGGCTTGTATCGGAACCTTTGGCCAGTGCCATCGTTAAAATTTTGCCGGCTCTAATCGCATACGGTTTCGGCGCACCTTCAGCAACAGTGCCAAACTGAAGCACATATAAGATAATAAGTATGATTTTTGGGCCTGTTTTCATTCTTCTCGTTCAAAAACAACTCGCCCGTTCACGATAACTCTTTCCACCCTGCTTCGAAAATCGAACGGCTCGCCGGACAGGATGACCAGATCGGCGTCTTTGCCTTCGTCGATGCTTCCGATTCGGTCGTCCACGTGCAGTAATTCGGCAGGATAGATAGTGACGGCCCGAAATGCGCTGTCTTCATCCATTCCATGCCGGACGGCGTAAGCAGCGTTCATCGGTAAATACTTCGTCCCCGAAGTGGCGCTTGTATGCAGCGCTACGCGGAGCCTGCTTCGTGTCAGCAGGTCGGCGTTATTGATCGCCTTTCCCTTTTCGTAGCGAAGGATATCAGGGCCGATGGCAACTCCGACGTTGTATTTTCTCAGATCGTCTATGACTCGGAAACCGTCGCCGCCGCCAAGAATGATAACATCGAGATTGTATTCGTCTCTAAAGACTTTCAGCGTATTTAGTATTTCGTCGGCCCGGCCGGCATGCACGAGCGCCGGCATCTTGCGTTTGAAGAGCCCCCTCATCAATTCAAGGTTCGTATCTCGCTGTGGGCGTTCCGGTTCCTTGAGGGCACCCTCTTCGTTCGACTCATTATTTTCATTTTTATCTTTTTGGTATTGCCGGCGGCGTTCATATTCCTCGAACGAACGTTCGTATTCGTCCCACTTCTCGGCATATTCCTTAGCTCTTTTTAGAAGTTCACGCGCCTGCCAGACTTGTGTCATTTTTGCGCTCGATCCGAGCATCGAGAATTTTACAGCGGCGTATTCTTTGACAATCATATCCTTCGTGCTGTCGCCTGTGAGCTTGATTAGGGCGGCATTGCCGCTGACAAGCCCGCCTGTCTCAGGCGCCAAAAGGATCGAAGTAACTCCGGAGCGCAAAACATCCCTGAAGCCTTCGTCGTTAGGCATTATGGCATTGGAGATGCTCACCAGATTCACACCGCCGGAACCGCTCGTTGGCGAAGCCGGATTCATTCTGACCGGTTCACTTTCCCAGTGCAGCCCAAGATGAGAATGGATGTCGATCAGGCCGGGTATAACGACACTTTCGGCCGCATCGATAACGGTCGCCTTCTCCGGGATATCTTCCGGCTCGCCTACGTAAGCGATTTTACCGGCCTTAATGAGAATCAGGCCGTCGCTGATTGTCCCGCGGTTTGCAGTCAGAATTTTGCCTGCACGAATTGCCGTAATGGATACTTTTTCCGCGTGTTCTTTTTCCGGTTCGCCTTCCGAACGCGAGTAGACGACTTTGCCGTCGATGAGCGTTTTATCGACAGCGGATTGAACGTCAAACGGCTCCGACGTCAGGATAACCAGGTCCGCGTCCTTGCCCTTTTCTATGCTCCCCGTGCGCTCGGCAATACCGAGGATTTCAGCGGGCGTAATTGTAACTGCTTTAAGTGCTTCTTCCGGCGTCAATCCCTGACTGACGGCGTAGCCGGCAACAAATTGCAGGTCGCCGATCGTCTGGTCAGTCGGCGCCGAAAGCGCGAATTTAATACCCGCTTCGGCCAGAAGTCTTGCATTTGCGGGATTTACCCGGCCGAGCATGATATCCATAGTATCGTCTTTCGAATATTGCCGGCCGGGCTCGAAGGCCCCGGTGACAACCACTGGCGCATCACTCCATTTAATCTGGTTAATAACGTTGTATGCTTCCGTGCCGCCTTCGATGATAAGCCTGAGATTGAAAACCTCGCTGAACAGGATCGCGCTGCGAATATCCTGGGCGTTATGGCAATTGATCCGGACCGGCAGTTTGCGTGTTAAAACCGGCAGCAGCGATTCCATTTTCCAGTCTATTTTTCGCGGGCGGTCGTTCAGGTACTGCTGCGCCTGTCCGAAGACGTTTCGCAGGACGGCCATCTCGCCCATCCTCGTTGTCGGCAATTGTTTTTCCTCCGGTACCATGGGATGGCACGGGTCCGGCGGTACCGGCGGATTCCAGAGCGCCGGCGGGTTCTTCGGCAATTCCCCGATTGTAATCCGAAGTGCCGATTTGTCTTTTATTATGCGTTTGGCAACCGAATCACCAGCAAGCTTGACCACCGAGCCTATGCCGCCGACCAATCGTCTTTGGCCGGGCGAAATATAAACCGTCGTAACGCCACCCGCCAGCATGCGTCTGTATTCACCATAGAAGTTAAAACCATCAACAGCCCTGATATCCGGCGTCACCGATTCTTCGTCGTCCCCGGTTGGTTCCGCGAGCGTCGTAAAAGCATCGATGAGTCCCGGAATAACCACCTTATCCTTAGCATCGATAACTTCAGCGCCTTCGGGTATCTTAAGGTTCTTTCCTACTGCTTCTATCTTGCCATCCCGAATCAGAATTATGCCGTCCCGAATCGGCGCAGAACTGACCGGATAGATTGTGCCTGCCTTAATAGCAACAACGGATGTCTCCTCGGCCGTGACGCCCGGAACGAGCATTGCAGCGATGAGAACAGAAATCGCAGTCACATAGAATTTCTTTCCAATACTGAAATGTCTATAGCGTTTATTCATGGCTAAGGCTCATCCTTGTCTGTCACACAATCCGGCCCTTAATCAATCAGTGTCATTTGGCTCCTGCATTACTGCCGGGGGTTCCAGCAGCTTTTTCAACCGCTCATCTTTTGCTTTTTCATAGACAATCTCTCCGGCAATCATGACCTGATCGACCCAGCTCTGGGCATCCAGCGGGTCGCCCGTCAGAAAAATCATCGTCGCCTCTTTCCCTGTTTCGATACTTCCGAGGCGGTTATCGACACCGATAAACTTCGCGGGATAAAGCGTGATGGATTTCAATGCCTCTTCCCGTTTCATTCCATACTTGACCGCTGTCGCCGCCTGATACCAGAGATAGCGTCTGCCGTATTGCGAAGCATCGGTTTGGAAAGCGAACTTCACGCCGGCCTTGTTGAAAATTATCGGGATAACCTTCATTTCCTCTTCATTTGTCTGCTCGTTGGTTTCCCAGACGATAAGCTGAGAATCCAAAACTACAGGGAGCTTGCTCTTGGCTATCAGGCCGGCGGCCTTATAGCAATCCGGACTCAGTACCAACACGGTATTTAGCTCCTGTGTTTTCTGTATCTCAATGGCTTTTGGCACATCGGCAGCCCGGTCGCAATAGATAAATGCCGTGAGCTTTTTGTTCAAAAGATCGACCATTGACTGTTTGGTCACGTCGATTTCTTCGTCGAAAGGCTTTTTCTCTTCTTCAGCATCCGTCTTTCGCTGCTCGTATTCTTCAAGGTAATCTTTAAGGTCTGAGACGTATCTTCTGAATCGCTGAATGTGCCCCATACGGCTGGTGTTCTGGCTCGGTCGCAATGAGATTTTCAAGCCGGTATATCGTTTGATGAGCATCGCTTCGACGGTTCGGCCGTAAGGTTTGACGATGGTTCCCGTGCCGCCCAGCAGTGTATTGTTGCCGGGCAGAACCAGCATTGCCACGACTCCGTCACGCAGCGAATCTTCGAAAAAAGTGCTGATGGGATCAATTGAATCGAAAGTCGAAATAAAAGGTACTTCCGGCATGTTCTCATTGGCCCGGTCCAGGCCCTCCGATGTGTGCGCCATTACGAATCCGGGCATAACTACCTTATCCTTCGCTTCGATAACAAAGGCATCCCAGGGAATTTCTACATCGGTCCCAACGGCCTTGACCGTTCCATCTTCGATTAAAATCACGCCGTTTTTAATATCCTTGCCGGCGATGGTAATGATCCGGCCCGCTTCAACTGCAAGCTTCTTATGTACCGGTGATGTATACGCTATCGTACTGATGGCAAATACAATCAAAAACATCGAAACAAGTGTTATATGAGACCTGGATTTCATAACGTCTCTCCTGAAGTCTACTGATAGACAGTCTTACCGTTTAGAATGACTTTTTCTACACGTGTTGTCACATTCAGTGGATCGCCGCTGAGAACGACAATGTCGGCATCCTTTCCTTTTTCAAGACTCCCCACCCGATCGGCGACGCCGAGTATTTCAGCCGGCGTGATTGTGATGGCTTTCAGCGCTTCGTTGCGGTCCATTCCGTGCCGAACGGCAAAAGTCGCCGCCGTTAAGATGTCGATTGCCCCTGGTTGCTCACCGGAGGACAAAGCCACTTTGACGCCGGCCTCGGCCAGGATGCCGGCATTGTTCCAGTTGACTTTTCTGCCCTCACGGTACTGGCCCATATTCCCCGGATAGTAGTAGAAGGGTCCCAACACAACGGGGATTTTCCTTTTGGCCAACTGCCCGGCGACTTTGTAGCCCTCCGTGCATTCCTGAAGAATCAATTTCAAACCATATTCATCAGCGACTTTCAAAGCCGCGCGAATTACAATCGCCCGGCGGGCGTTAACGTGAATGGGAATCTCATCCTTTAATGCCGCCGACAGTATGGCCATGTTCGGGTCTTCGGTTTGTTCGGAATCCGTCTGCTGCTGGGCATCGTAGAAACTTTTGCGGAGCATCCAGATAATCGCCATCCGGGTGCCCGGCCGTCGGAAGTAAAAAGTTGTAGGAGCCTGACCCCTGGGGATGCGATTGCCCTGGGTCGAATCCATGTCCATCACGATTGTCAGCGCCGCCTCGTCCTTGATAATCATCTGCTGGGGAATTTTGCCTGTCGGCTTAACGACAACACCCAGGCCCCCAATGACATTCTGCAGGCCCGGAGAGACAAACAACGTTGTCACCCCGGTCTGAACGACTCGCTTGAGAGCCTTGCTCTGTGGATCCAGCGCATCTGAAATCCGAAGCGTCGGCGTGATCTCGCTTGACTGTTCATTCAGATCTCCCCGAACCGGGGCAGCGGCGCTGGCATCTACAAGCCCCGGCATAACGACGCTCTTACCGGCGTCTACCACGACGGCACCATCGGGAATTTCAATCCCCGTGCCGATATCAGTAATTTTTCCATCTTCGATCAGGATAATACCATCGGTAATCGGCTCACCCGATATTGTCAGAATCCTGCCGGCCTTGACAGCCGTGACCTCAGCCCGGCCGGGCGCGACAAACGCTGACACAAGCAGTAAAAAAATCAGTAAAATGATGTAGATTCTCATTCTCCCTGCCTTTGATATACGATATTGCCATTGATCATGACCATCTCAATGCCGGATGTCAGTTGGAGCGGGTCTCCGTTGAGAATCACCAGGTCGGCATCTTTCCCTTCGGAGATGCTTCCGAGACGGTCAGCGACGCCGAGGATTTCCGCGGCATTAATAGTCAGGCTTTTTAATGCCGTCTCCTTATCGAGTCCGTACTTCGCGGCGAGGATTGCCGAGGTCCTCAGATCGCATAAATCGGTCTTCGGAGTAAGCGATGCGAAGGCGAGCTTCACACCGCTGTTGGCCATCGCTCCGGCACGTTTCAGGTCCTTATCCTTACTGGAAAGAAGCAGCGAAGGATATATGACGGGCAAATTCCGCTTGGCAATCATATCCGCAATTTCGTCGCCCTGCCCTGCCGAAACGAGAACCACGTTCAGTTTGTATTCATCGATGATTGCCATAGCCGAAGCAATCTCATCGACGGTGTGTGCCCAAATATAAGCCGGCAGGTTTGCGTCCACCACGCGTTTGAGAACCTCACGTCCCGGATTAAACGCGTCGCCCTTTTCCGCCTTCGCCTGGTTCAACTCCTCTTTGATCAGCTCTATCAGGCCGGCTCGTGACGTCGGCTCGCGGTCGAACATCAGGGCCTGATTCATCAATGAGAACTCGACACCGGCCGTGCGTTTCAGCACCCAGCCGTCCGCCTTGCTCGTATCCAGCTTCACTACGGCGGGCTGACCGCCAACCGGATTCCTGTAGCCCGGCGCCAGCATTACGGTTGTTACTCCCGAGCTAAGGGCTTTCTTGACGTCGTCCGCCTGCGGATTGAAGGCATCGAGAATCTGCATATCGGCAGCAACGGCCGCGACAGTCTCGTCCATCTCAGCGAGAATATCCAGCGACAAGCCGATATGGCAATGGGCGTCGATCATGCCCGGCATCACATTCTTGTCCGACATGTCCAGGACTTTGTCGCCCTCCGGGACATTCACGTTTTCGCCGACGGCTTGTATCTTGCCATTATTGACGATGATAACACCGTTCGTAATGACGCCGTCCGTCATCGTCCAAATTTTGCCCGCCCGTATCGCGAGGCTCTGCGGTTCGCCGCCGGAACTCACCGGACAAAATGAACTGCTCAATATAACCAGAAAGCTCAGATATCTTCTCTTTTTCACTGCTGGTCTTTCCTTTCAAAAACAGTTTTGCCTTCTATCAAAACCATTTCGATTTGGCTGAATGAATCCAACGGATGTCCGCTTAGGATAACGATGTCGGCATCTTTGCCCACATCCAGGCTACCGATTCGGTCCGCCACTCCAAGGATCTCGGCGGGGGTCAATGTCACGGCCCGCAGCGCCATATCTCTGTCCATACCGTTCGCCACTGCCATCGCGGCCGCCAACGCAACGAATTTCGAGCTTGCACCGTCCCTGCCCGAAACGCCCAACGCCAGCTTGATGCCTTTTTCTGACAAAATCGCGGCATTCCGTATATCATGGTGACGGTATTCCAATCTGGGCATATCGACAAAAGAAGTCGAAACAGGCCCGAGAATGACAGTAGCTTTACGCCGGGCAATCTCCTCGGTAACCAGATAACCCTCGGTACACTTATCCAGAATCAGCTTAAAACCGAACTCATCTGCCAGACGTAGAGCATTGAGGATATCCGTGGCACGGTGAGCCTCGATCTGGAGCGGAATCTCTTTGCTCAGGACCTTCGCAAGGACTTCACGGGTGGGATTGGGGCCGAACCGGGCAGGCCGCTTTGGCTTGTCAACTTTCTCTGTAGGCTTTGCCTCTTTTTTCTTATCGTACTCGGCTTTCTTCTTGTTGTATTCAGCCAGCTCGCGCTCGTACTTTTCCTTATTGTGTATGTATAATTTCGTCTCAAGCAGTTCTTCGCGAATCGACGAATAATTCGCCAGTCGCTCCAGCGATGAGGATTCATTATTTGCAGAAACACCAATAGCCACCTTTATTGCAACCTCGCCCTTTAACAGCATCTGACCGACATCTTGCGAGCCGTTAAGTTTCAAAACCGCGCCGCTGCCGCCCATTAAGCTGCGAGAGCCCGGCGAGATATAGATGGCCGTGACGCCCTGTGCCGACACTTCCGGAGCCTCTTTGACGAATGGGTCGAGCCCATCGAGGATATTCAGTTCGGGAGCGATCGAGCGGCTCTCATTCAGCTCGCTGTCAATCACGAACAGCCGGGATTGAGCGTCAATCAGCCCCGGCATGACAAATTTGCCGCTTGCATCAATTGCCCGGGCGTCCGAACCGACAGCGACGTTCTGCCCGAGTGCGGCAATCTTTCCGTCTTTTATAAGGATTGTGCCGTTTTCGATTGGGGCGTCACTTATCGGGAGAATGGTGCCGGCATTAATTGCGATTTCCTGTGCGCCGAATGTACCGGCGGAAAGAAACAGTAAGAACAAAGATGCAAGAACGACAATACTTCTCATGTCTTTCATCCTTTTTACCTACAAAAATATCGGACTTATCCTTCTAATACTATCCATCGGCTGCGTCGAAAGAATTTCTTCAAAATAATTCTAAAAACGAGCCCCAAGCTGCGTTTGGTGCCGTTTCGAGTTCGTTTTGGGTTGTACAAAAGAAAGCTCATATCTCTTCAAAAAAAATATTAATCAGGCGGGCAATTTTTCTCTTGACGAGGGCGAAAAATTTTACGAACTTCCGCATTTTAATATCGTACAAAATTCTCGATAGTGGATATTTAGTATTGTGGGCTTCAAAAGAGCGATTTTGCTTTTTTGATGGCGTAATCGGCGATATTTGCTCTTCAAAGCCCTGTCGTTTGACTTTTGGAAAGGAATTTGTCATGTGGGACGATGATCCCGAAATTATAGATGCCTTCGAAGATTATGACGATGAATACGAAGGCGAAGGCGAAGGCGAATCCGATGAGGATTTATCTGAACTTGGCTTCGATTCCGTTGTCGCGGCGGACGCCGAGGACGATACATTCGATAAAGACGGCGATTTCTTTGACGACGAAGATTAATTCAATACGATAACGATATTTGCCGAAACGACATAAAACGACTTTGACAAACTAAAACGCCTGTTTTTTACTTATTTTCAGGGCAAAAAGCCACCGCACCATACCTGATCTAATAATGGAATAACCGGCGGACAGAGCCGAAGCCAGGTTCCGGCTTAGTGTGCGCCAATTTCAGGCACTGGACCGCCTAAACCACCCCTAAACTGGCGCCCCCGCACCTATACGGTTTGTTCTTAATTAACCGCCGGGTCCGCAGGGACCACAGAGAATTAGGTTTAGATTATATTTCTTTATTAGGCAAGCAGTTACATAAATATTTTATTACTCCGCGAACTCGGCGCTCTCCGCGGTAAAATACGATAACGACTGTCTTGAAAATCAAAACGGCCACCGCCAACCTCGTCCGGCCTCTATCGTAACCCAGCCGTCCTTCATATATAATGCATCTTTCTGTGGATTTGGAAGTTCTGTGTACTGGCGATTATTATAGATATAAATAAAAACCGACCCACGAAGAAACCTGCCTTTTAGACGGTACGAACGGCAAGGAAACTTATTACCAGCAAGGTTTTCGACAACAAAGGTTTTGATAACAAAACCGTCGGGTATCAGCTCGGCATTCGCTTTCGAACAAAGGTCATTAAAATCTGCTTCAAACGAATAGATGTAGCGTCTATCCTCATTTTCTGTTTTTGCCTTTTCGCATTTAATCGGATTTCGGCCGGCTAAAAAACGATACGATGGTACAGTTCCATCTCCATCAACTAATCGAAGTCCGAGCAAAATCAGAAGGATGACAATTACGATAACGCATGCCGGAAATATTTTGGAAATGAGCTTCCTCATACCTGTATCTTATTTCAATTCATTTATCATCGGTGCGATTCATCACACTCTACCTGACTAGATCAATAGTCAATAGACAATCGTCAATAGTAAATGTAAAGGTCTCTTAATGACAAACTTCTTCATAACTGATCTCATTCCAAGTTATTAAGGATAATAATCATTCAGCATTATTAGTGCGATACATCGCACCTTGTTATTTCAGTATCACTGGACTAAATCTGGTGAGTAAACTGTGTGCTCGTTATCAATTCGGCAACATGATAACCGGTTTATCTCCAATATTCCCAATATAGCCACCGGCTTCATTTGGTAGCAAAATGAGCGGTTCTGCACCAACATTACCGATATAACCACCTGCACCATCTGAAAGCATCAATAGCGGTTCATGTCCTATCCGTCCAATATAACCTCCACTACCATCGGACATCATAAGGATTGGACTATTTCCAACTTGCCCAATATAACCTCCTGCGACATCGGCAATTAGTGTGAGGGATTCGTCTCCAATATTCCCAATATAGCCTTTTCTGCTACGTGACAATGTGCTCGGTGTCAAATCGTAAGTTTGAGGATAGTGGGATTCTTCACCAATATTCCCAACATAGCCTTTTCTACTACGTGACAACGTGCTTGGCGTTGAATCGTAAGCTTGAGGATAGTGGTTAAATTCACAACCCGCTATCGAGAAAAGAACTATAGCAAAAAGTAAACACCTCATTTTCAGCTTTCACTATCAACATATAAACTAACACTGCTAAGATAAAAGTATCGTCACTCTATGACTCCAAATCATAACAAAGTAGCAAGAGTGAATCTTCAAGATTCTCAATGCTTTTCTCAAGAGCTTTAATTGCCTTTTCCTGTTGCTTTATAGCAGAATCTATTTTTTGTCTTGCTACTTTTGTCAAATCACCATATCCACTACTGGCCAATGACTCGATCACCTGTTGTTCTTTCTCTAATACAATATTAATCTGATCTATGAGATTAAGCTTTTCGGCTATTATCATTTCAATTTGTTCAACAGGTGTTGGGGACGGTTCGGGAACGAGATTGATTGAAGCATTATCATAGATATAAAAATCATTGTCTATCGAGTCGTCGTTAGCGAGAGTTCCGGTTAGTCTGCCAGATGAAACTGTAATTTCACCAAATGGATAATTGAAACCACTTCCGGATATGGATATTGTGCCAGTGTGTGGCCCAAACTCATGCCAACCCGCACGCATATCCACAGCTATCAGTCCACCTGTAAAATCTATCTGACTGTTGTCATAAGCACGAAGGTCGTTTATCAATCCTCCTGAGAAGGCAATATAGCTGTTTTGGAAACCATAGAGACCAGCATCTAAAGTCCCGCCAGAGAATGTGACTTGGCTATTATCATAGGCATACAAATCCCACTTAATATAACCTTCTGATACATTAGCTTGGCTGTTGTTGAAAACTCTTAGTCGGTGTTCTATCGAACCGCCCGTAACAAGATTAACGGTGGTCGGATCGCCTTCAGGACTGTCATAGACCTCTACCTCCTCGTTGACAGCAAAGTCAATTGTGTGAATCCCGCCGTCATTGAATATAAGAGTTGCCAGAGCCGCAGGTATGCAGACGAACAATACAATAAACGAAGCTGCTAAGATGTGTTTTGATTTTGTGCTCATTTTCTTCTCCTCCCAAAAGATCATTCTAACGAATTCTGTGACTTGGTGTGAAACACTAAAGAAACAATATCCCATCATAGTAATTATAAACCTTGTCCCAGTTCCAATCAAGGAAAAAATTGCCTTTTCAGAACAAAATACGTACAGGTTATCAGGACAGCTGTTGTTTTCTACAGCGCAAAAAAGCATCGGACATCTTCAAGTCACCTGCATTGACAGCATGCACAAACAAGTTACTTTTACAACAGGCTGCCTCAGGTACGTTCAAGATGGCGCAGTTCTTTCATTGATTTGTGATGACTATTTTTCCATTCTGTCCAACCGTTAGAACTTCTACCAACAATATGTTGTGAAGCTGGACTTGGTTTACTGAAATAAGTATCTTTTTCGAGAGCTTTGCCATTCCAACGAGTAGAACCGGCCAGTATTTTCAAAACATCATCATCAAGCCAACAGGCCGCCGCATCTTTACAATAGACAACTCTACCGAATTCTTCTATCTCATCAAGAAGAAATAGAAACTGGAATGATAATCTTTCAAGTCGTTCTTTGATGATCTGTTTTTCATTTTTTCCCTTATTCAAAATCTCCAAGCAATTTTTTATTCTTTTTTCTGAGATAGTTTTCATAATGCACGATCCTTTCTGCTTAAAATTTCATAAGTTACATTCTGCATAATGGTAACTCAGCTTTGATTGTGATGAGCATAGCACATCCTTCAAGGCTTTAATTCGCCCTGTGAGAACAAATCCACTTCCAGAAGAGCTTGAATACTTACTTCTCATAAGGTAAGAGGCCT
>CAZHBL010000023.1:0-21489 GCA_964530105.1 uncultured Pirellulales bacterium
GCGTGGCCGGTTTCGCTCATTATAACAGGCATAATCTGGATGCTCGTCTCATGGCGTGTTCCCCTCTGGAGAGCCAACAGGCTGCTCAAACGCGGTAAATAAAGTTTCTTAAATAACTTAGACTCACAAACACCCGGCATATAATTACCGGCAATATCACTATCCCAGCCAGAATTCCCTCACGAAATGTCGATATTTATGATTTTTTCAGAAAGATGCTGTCCCCAAAGCACCAATACAACATGGTAACAGATAACATAAAAATTGGAAAGGTACACAAGATGAAAATTAACAAGAGCGTATTCTATTGCATGGCCTTATTGCTGACGGGGTGTTTGCCGTCGCTTCATCCGCTTTACAACGACAAGACTCTGATATTCAAAGAAGAGCTCGTAGGAAAATGGATGGGAGATGATGGTGGTTTCTGGCAGTTCACAAGAGCCGGGGAAAATGAATACGAACTAAGAATTTGCGATGAAAAGGAGGAAATTGGACGATTTTCGGCACATCTGCTTGAGATCGAAGGATTGATGTTCCTCGATCTTTTTCCCGATAGCAAACCATTGGAAGATATGGACGACTTCTACAAAATACATATATTGCCAGTTCATACATTTATGAAAGTCGACCGGATAAATCCAAACCTGCAATTGCGAATGGTTGATTATGAAAAAATCGAAAACATGTTGGAGAATGACCCAAATCTAATAAAACACGAGATCGTAGATGATAGAATTGTGCTGACGGCAAGCACTGAAGAACTCCAGAATTTTGTGATCAAACACGTCGAGACGATATTCGCAGATGAATCCGATGATAAAGATGATTCATCAGGCGCGACACGTCTTGAACCCCTATACTCCGAGGAGAACATTGTTATTGATCCGAACTTCGTCGGGCAGTGGAAAACAGAAGACGGCAACTTGCTCTACTCGAAGAGGACAGGTGAAAAGACCTACGAGCTGATGTTTGTTGAGAATGACGGCACAAAACGCGAAGTATTTGCAAATCTGCTCCGGCACCACAACGAGATGTTGATGGCTGTATTCACTGACAAAGCGGAACTGGATCCTGACAAACCCTATGCCTACGTATTTCATCTGATACCCGACTGGTTTTTCAGAGTAGAAAAAACAGAATCCGAGCTAACATTACAGATGATGCACTACAAGGAGGCATACCAAATTCTGCGAAATAACGCAACTCCGGCAAAGCCGCAGCAGACAGATGTTTCATATCTTTTTAAGGGCACCCGTATCGAACCGTAGTCATTGAACACGTGTTCTTGAGTGTAGAACAATGGAAGACTATGCTAAATCAATGGATATTACAAAACAGTCCTGCAATAGGCGTTCCTTAAATTCACCCTGGATTAACATCTCGACATGGCAACTATTAGACAGGCTGTTGTTTTTCGTCACGCCGACAGTCGAATATATTTTGGGAATGCACATAGGCTTTGCTTTTGGCTGGCTTATCGGCCTGTGGGCCGGTCACTCTTACGTAAAGCATTTTGAGCCGGTATATTTTGACGATATAAGTCAACTCTCATTTTGGAGGGAAGCTCCCTACATATTCGCAAAACATGGTGCTCTGACCGGACTGGCTATAGGGGTAATTGCAATAGCAATCATAAACGGCATGCTGATAAATCAAAGAGTTACATCATTGTTTGAGAAGAAAATCACCAATCCAAACGAAATCTCCCGGCTCCTCGACAAGAGTGTCGGTCAAATCGAAAGAAAAATGAACAAACTGGTTAAAAAAGGAAGAATCAGCCCAGAAGCAATTACTCCTTAAAGGTTATCTTGCTATATCATCGAAATACTGAGCCAACACAATTGCCGCTCCGCCGGACAAGCGTGATAATAACGAAAATTAACTCTCTGCATCTTATACAAGCCTCTGTTTATTTTTCTCCTCCTTCAAGCAGAGATATTTTTATCCGGAAACGCAATATAAGATTCGAAATGATACTTGCCAGAGCGCAAATGATGGTATATTCTTTACAAAATATTGTTCCAAGATGGCTTTTTATATGGAGATAAGAAGTTATGGCGGCAGAAAAACAGAACATTTGTCATTGGCAGAAAACTAAAACACAGCGTGATATTTGCTTTAACAACATTAACATTCATCATCATAACCTGTCGGGAAGCAGCAGAATGAAAATACTAAACAAATCTCTTTGCAGTATTTCCGCCTTTCTCGTAGTAGCGGGCCTGGCCATTTCAGCAGGATGCGCTCGCAAGACAGAAGCGTTATTTACCAGACCCGAGCTTATAAACCATAGCCGGCTGGCAGTTATCGGCCTTACTCCCGAACAGGAACAAATATTCATGGCCTCCTACACCAAGGCCTTTCCCGGACAAATTATTATCTTTGTCGAAAGAAAACGGCTGCAGGAGATCATCGATGAGCAGGATTTGCGGCAGGGAAGACTGAACGAGAAAATGCGGGCCAAAATAAAGGAGCTTTTCGGCGTTGAAGCTCTCATTATGTGTACATACTATGATGGAGATGGGGGTATCGGTAGAAAGAAGCTTCGTATCAGGATCGTTGACAGCGCAACGGGAGCTATAGTGGGTTCGGTGATAACCGAGGCAAGCGATAACTTCAAATACCATTGTGATACTGCGATAAAAGCGCTCAAAGCGGACCTTTTGGGTGGAAGCTGAAATACGTATTTAGCTGAACTATTGTGAAATGAGAAATTCCGGTTTGAAAGTGAAGTGTATGATTCGAAATTGGAGACTGCTGATGATGACATGGGGATGCCTTTCTTTTCTTGCTATCTCGTCCCACGCCGCCGGCTATTCGCCGCAAGTGGGCCAACTCCACCCCGATTTTACATTACCTAACATCGTGGATAACAAGCCCGTATCGCTGTCGCAATTTCGCGGCCGGAAGGTCCTGCTGATCCACTTTTCCTCATGGTGAAGAGGCTGTCGCCAGACCGTGCCGGTCTGGAACACAAAACTGCAAGAGTGGATCCGGGAGAAGAAGCTGGTTGTAATCGGAATCGCACAAGAGCAAAATCCCGACCGCTGCCGGCTGTTTGCCCAATGGCACAAGCTGAACTGGCCGATTCTGCACGACCCGATTAACGTAATGCAGGTAAGAGGTGTGCCGATCGAGGTGGCCATTGACGAGTATGGTATTGTCCGCAGCATCCGACCTGATCTGAAGACTTTTAAGAAGGAATTCATCGATAAAACTTTTGCACCTGCCAAAGAAGATTCAACCGCGAAATTCGAAAAAGCAACCCGGCCCGACCTGGTCGCTCTGCGCCGCCGTGCTGAGCAAAGCCGCTCGTCTGACGCGTGGCGACAGCTCGGCGATGCTTTGGTGCTCTGGGGAGGACCAGACGACGTTAATGAAGCCATTAACGCTTACTCACAGGCGGTTCAGATCAACCCGAAAGACGCCGATGCACACTTCCGACTGGGAGTTTGCTATCGCAATCGTTACGAATCCGAGCAGCGATTGCCAACCGACTTCCAAACAGCCGTGGACCACTGGACCATAGCCCGGCAGATTGAGCCTAACCAGTACATTTGGCGCCGGCGAGTTGAACAGTACGGCCCGCGAGCCACTAAACCGTATCCGTTCTATGATTGGGTCCAAACAGCGATACGCGACATCAAGGCACGTGGTGAACAACCCGTTGAGCTAAGGATATTGCCGACAGAATCTGAAATCGCCGATCCGGACAGCAGCCTTAAAAATGAGCAGCTTGATGTTAAGCCGCCGGACCCGGAGGGCCGGATTCTTCGCGACCAGCAGCGTTTGATTTTGACCGAGGTAACGGTAATCCCGCCTCGCGTAAAGCCCGGAGAGACCGTACGGGTCCACATAACGCTTCGTCCGGACAACAAGCATCAAGCTCATTGGAACAACGAAGCAGAGCAGCTAAAGCTTTGGATTGATCCACCCCCCGGATGGAAGGCGCAGCCTCAACTACTGACAGCACCACAAGGCAACCAACCGGAAACTTCGGAGCCACGGCATATTGAGTTCGAACTCCATGCCGCAAACGATGCAAGCGGCACATCCAAACTGTCTGCTTACGCATTGTATTACGTTTGTGAAGGCGCGGGCGGAACGTGCAGCTTCCTTCGACAGGACATCCCTATCATAGTAACAGTCGATAAATAGCAACTTCGATTTCCTTATCTGAATTTTCCTTTGTCGTGTTTGCCAAATATGGTAACTTGTCAAACCAATATGTTCGGCAGTCTCACGGGACACAGCAGACTGGCAATTTTAGCTACATGGAGAAAGGTAAAATAATGGCCAAAAAAGAAGCATTACTTCTGTATTTAACTGCGATTTTACTTCCTGTCGGTTGGTCTTCGGCAGGTGATTGGCCTCATTGGCGAGGGCCGTACCTTAATGGCTCAAGTGATGAGAAGAACCTTCCGGCAACCTGGAGCACAACCGAGAATATCGTCTGGACCGCATCTCTGCCGGGCCACGGTTCCGCAACACCTGTCATCGCCAACGGCAAAGTCTTTGTAAGCTCGACAGACAGAAACAGCGGCGATCTTCTTGCTATATGTTTCGATGCCCGAACCGGCAAGGAGCTATGGCGGAAAAAGCTGGGAGAATTCAGCCGGAAAGTACCCCGAAACAATCCGGCAACACCTTCACCCGTAACGGATAGCAAAAATGTGTATTTCATGTACGGTTCCGGCGACCTGGCCTCGCTGGACTATGAAGGAAACATCATCTGGTCCCGCAATATTGAGGCCGAATACGGCAATATTTCGTTGAAGTGGGGCTACAGCTCAAGCCCCTTACTTTACAACGGCAGGCTATATATTCTCGTGCAGCGACGCCACACAGCCTATCGTGCTCCCAACAGCACGACTTTGGATGCATTTATACTGGCGGTAGATTCAGGAACAGGTAAAAATATCTGGAAGCAGCCTCGCAAAACCGATGCTCTGGATGAATCGCTCGACTCTTACAGCTCGCCTATCCTCCTTCAACATTCCGGACGGATTCAAATTATTGTCGCCGGCGCTGATTATCTCACTGCAAATGATCCGGCGACAGGTAAAGAGCTATGGCGATACGAATACGCCAGGCAAAAAAGTACCAGAGATCGGAACATCACCTCTCCGGTCACCGTCGAGGGACTTGTTTTATGCGTTCCGCCGAGGGGCGCCGACGGCCTTCTTGCAATTAAAAGCGATGGAAAAGGCAAGATTTCCGATGATTATATCGCCTGGACATTCGACGGCCCGTCGCCAGATTGCAGTACTCCCCTTTTTTATAAGGGCAACCTCTATGTCCTTGCCGACAGAAAAGGCGGTGTCATAACCTGCCTCGACGCCAGAACTGGTCGGCAAAAATGGCAGGGCAAGCTGGGCGGCACCGCCCCCTGGTGGGCATCAATCACCGCCGGGGACGATAAGCTCTACTGCATTAGTGAAACCGCCGAAGCTGTCGTACTTGCCGCCGGCGATGAAGGATTCAAAATACTGCATCGAATTTACATGGGTGACAAGCCGATACAGGCTTCGATCGCAATCGCCGACGTGCACCTGTTTATTCGCACGACAAGCACTCTGTTTTGCATAGGCAATTAATACAAAAGTTTCCGACAAGTATCAGGCCTTTACAATATACAGTCAAAATCAGCCAGTGAGGAGCTTTACAATATGGTATAACCTCCTTCCTTTTAATGTCCAAAACGGGCGGTTGATCAAAAAAGTAAAGGGTTTGAATTCACCATTACAATTGTTTATCCTGCCGGATGATAAAATCCACACTTTAAAGTCTTTTTGTTTCAAATTAGCTATCTTTCCATCAAGAAAAATATCTCTCGTACTCAAGGATTTTACCCTGTGTTTGAGGATTTTTTAATTGACAATATCATGGCAATCCAATACAAGTGGAGGGTCCAAATAATTCTTTCTATTAGGAGGTATAACAAATGAAGAAGTTAGCATTTCACAGGACAGTCGGGTGTCTGGCGCTTATGGTTTTCGTTGCGCTTTCGGTACCCGTAACAGCCGGCACGGCCCAGAAAAGTATTTTGGGAAACTGGCAGGTTACTATGGATTTCGGCGGCCGGCAGGTACAGTCGATTCTGTCGTTTTCCATGGACAAAGAAGGTAAGCTCACAGGCCAGTCGGTCAGTTTTGGTGTAGTCGAGCTTACAGATATTAAGTATGAAGGATCGCAGCTTAGTTTCGTACAGGTAAATCGATTCGGGGACAACGAATTTCGAAGAACGTTTACCGGGACAGTTGAGCGGGGAAAACTCTCGGGAACCTTCTCGAGCGACAGGGGAGAATCTAAAGTCGAAGGCAAGCGTCTTCGGCGAATGCCGCCGGCGGCGGGAACGTGGCAAGTCAACTACAATATAGGTGACAGGCAGGTCAGCGCAACACTGGTTATCAAGGCCGACGAAAAGAATAAGCTCAGCGCGAACTGGCAAAGCCAAAGGGGAGAACAAGAGATTACGGATTTGACGTTCAAGGCGGGCAAGCTGACATTCAAGCGAACCAGCAAAATCCAGGACAGGCAAAGGGAATCGAGTTTCGAGGGAACAATCAAGGGAAACAAACTGACCGGCACGATGAAGTCCGAACGTGGTGAGATCGAAGTAGAGGGCCAGCGTGAAGGCGGCGCTTTAATCGGCAAGTGGGACCTCGAGCTGACATCTGATCGCGGTACCCGCAAACAAATACTGCAGGTCAATCCGGATTTGAGCGGGCTGTACGGCTCAAGCACCATTAATAAAATCAATCTTGAAGACAAGCAAGTCAGCTTCAAGATAGTACGCACGTTCGGCGACCAGGAATTCGAGAGCAATTTCAAGGGCACATTAGACGGCAAAAAACTAACCGGAGAGATGGTCAGCTCCAGAGGAAGCCAAACGGTAACCGGCTTAAAGAGAAGCCGTACGCCGGCAAATCAACAAACCAGCCAGGTCAATCAGCCTATGCACAAGCCGGATGTCATTTTTGTCCCGACCCCGCAAGAGGTGGTGGACAAAATGCTCGAGATGGCTCAAGTCAAAAAAGATGACGTGGTTTATGACCTCGGTTGCGGCGACGGTCGAATAGTAGTCACGGCGGCCAAGAAATACGGATGCAGATGCATAGGCTACGACGTAGATCCGCAGCGGATCAAAGAGTCGCTCGAAAACGTCGAAAAGAATAACGTAGGGGATCTGGTTCGAATCGAGCAGAAGGATATTTTTACGCTGGACCTCAGCAAAGCAAATGTAATTACGCTCTATCTGCTGCCGAGTCTAAACGTAAAACTGATTCCTCAGTTGGAAAAGCTCAAGCCCGGCTCGCGAATCGTCTCACACGACTTCGATATGAGAGGTGTAACGCCTGACAAGGTCGTAGACATTAAATCCGACAATGAATACAGTGATCACAAGATCTATTTCTGGACAACTCCACTGAAGAAGGAAAATGTGAGCGACGAATAGGCCCGGCCCCGGCGAGAGTTTCGACAAGAGCTATATTTAAGCGTTCATTGAGAGACTACGCTTCGATTATAGTCAATAGATTTACTTCGTCAATCAGGCTGTTTATGCCTGGAGTGGTTATTGTACACGGTATCAGTGTAATTAACCTATAGCAAAAAACTGCGAGTCACCGAAGCGTGTTTACATACAATGATATAAAAATGCGGAGCTTTACTGGGTGACGTGGTATGGAATGGTCTTGTTCTCTTCATCGCCACAATCAAGTAAAAAGGAGAAATAACCATGAAGGGATGCGCGTTTATATGTCTGGTGATTGCTATGATAGCCGGTTTTGATTCATTGGGATTTACCCGGCCGGCCGATGATATTCGCGAGCTGAAGCTTCGTGATTGGCAGCCCCATTCGATGCTCAAGACCAAACAGAGCGAAGTCGAGACGCCGGCGTATCCGGTGATCGACGTTCACAATCACTTAGGTGGGGGCAAGGACAAGCTCACGCCCGAGCAAGTGAAACACTATCTTGCCGAAATGGACGCCGCGGGGGTTCGCACAGTTGTCAACCTCGACGGCGGATGGGGCCGGCAGCTTAACGAAACGCTCGCCGCACTGGACGAGGCCCATCCCGGCCGTTTCCTGACTTTCGCCCTGCTGGATTTTAGCGGCATCGATGACGAGAACTGGGGCCGGCGCGAAGCCAAGCGGCTCGAAGAAAGCTTCCGGACTGGCGCCAAGGGACTGAAAATCCACAAGTCTCTCGGCCTGAGCTACCGCTATAGTAACGGCAAGCTGATGCCGGTCGATGATCCCAAACTGGATCCCGTCTGGCAGACGTGTGCCAAGTACAACCGACCGGTGGTAATTCACGTCGCCGACCCGGCCGCTTTCTTTACCCCGCTTGACCGTTTTAACGAACGCTGGCACGAGCTTGGCGAGCATCCTGACTGGCTGTTTTACGGCGAGAAGTTTCCCTCCCGGGATGAAATCCTCGCGCAGCGAAACCGCGTCATCGCCAGGCATCCGGATACCACTTTTATCTGCGCTCACTTCGGCAATAATCCAGAAGACCTGGCGACCGTCGGAAAGTGGCTGGATACATATCACAATATGCTCATCGATGTCGATGCGCGGATTTCCGAGCTGGGCCGACAGCCCTACACGGCACGAAAGTTCTTCCTGAAATATCAGGACCGTATCATGTTCGGCACTGACACTCCACCCCGCCGGGACGCCTATCGCATGTATTACCGCTTCCTGGAAACCGACGATGAGTATTTCGACTGCGCGGGCGGGCACCAGAGGCAGGGCTTCTGGATGATCTACGGGATTTTCCTGCCTAAAGATGTGCTGGAAAAGATATATCGAACGAACGCCGAACGACTGTTCTTCGGCCGGGCGGCTGCTCCGCAGGAACCGGCTGGTAAAGTGCTGCGAATCCCGCAGACGGAAGATTTTACTGTAAACGGCGCCGGCGATGCGCCGGCCTGGGAAAAAGCCATCTGGGAGCCGCTAAACTTGCGCGAGTCCGACGGCCATCAGTATAAAACCAGCGTAAAGATGCTCTACTCCCATAGTGGACTGTATATACTGATGGATGCCGAGGACGGCATGATTACCGCTACGATGGAAGAGGATTTCCTGAACCTGTGGAACGAAGACGTCTTTGAGTTCTTCTTGTGGCCGGATGAACAATACCCGGTTTACTTCGAATACGAGATTTCACCGCTGGATTTCGAGCTGCCGATTATCATCCCCAATTTCGACGGCAAGTTTCTCGGCTGGCGGCCCTGGCACTATGAAGGCGAACGGAAAACACAAAAGGCCACCACAGTCATAGGCGGCCCAAAGCAGTCGGGTGCCAAAGTGACGGGCTGGAAAGCGGAGGTGTTTGTACCGTATGACCTGCTCAAACCTCTGCAAAACGTTCCACCGAGGCCGGGGACGCGATGGCGGGCCAATTTCTATCGCGTCGATTACGACGAAGGCAAAAAAACAAGCTGGGATTGGGCCAGGGTCGGATCCGGTTTTCACGAGTTCGAGAAGTATGGCACTCTCATTTTCGAGTAAAGCCTCGAACACGGCTCCCCTGCCGTTCTGCTTAGCATGCTGCCGTGCTCTATTGAGCAGTTAGGATATCCTCTTTCAAAATATCACCACCGACACTGTAAAATCGAAAGGTCAACGTGGGTTTACCTTCCTGCCGGTCCACCATTACGGCAAGGAATCCCCCGATCACATTCAAGTACCTGTGCTCGGGCAACCTCTGATCATTGCTCCAGCCGCCGGCATGTTGGTCGCTGGCAGGACCGCACGAATATTCCCTCACACCCGTTTTCGAATCCACTGAAATATATTGCCAATGACGGTCGCCGCAGATGATATACATATTTTTCTGCTGTGAGATGAACTGCCTCAGCTCGTTGCCTTCGTATGTAAAATCCGTGTTCGAGTGGTTGTCGTGCTTGTTCTTCCGGTCGGGCCCTACAAGGGGAGTTGGACTGATTAAAAACCGAAACGTGGCGTCCGATTCCCGGACGGTCCGTTTGAACCACTGCTTCTGCTCTTCGCCCCATATCGTTTTGCCGGGGCCGTCGGTCATCGTATTGGGGCTGCGGAAGTCACGACCTTCGACAAGCCATATCTGAAGATCTCTGCCCCAGCGGAAGGTTCGCCACGTTCGCTCGCCCATCGGCACCTGCTCCAGGAATACTTTTTGTCCCTGCTCGAAAGTAAAATCTCCCATGAATCTGGTTTTCTTCCCCGGCCAGCAGTCGTCCATCCATGTATCATGGTCATCCTTGATGAAATAGCTTGCAACCTGACGATGGAATTCGACGTTGGTAGGGAGACTATACATACGTGCCCAATGCCAGCGGGCCAGCGGCAAAGTTTTGGCCAGCTTGTCGTAATAGACAATGTCACCCGTATGGACAAAAAAAGCGGGATCGAGCTTGAGCATGGCGGGATATATCTTGTAACCACCGCCGGGAGCATCCTGATCGGGATAAGCCTGGCCCGTTATGACAGTGAAGACCACTCGTTTAGGCTGATCTGCACTCGGTGCCGTCCGAAATCCACCCTCCACGGCCTGCCCATTCTTGCCGCCCGCTCTTTCTCTCGATTCGGCGCGTATCTGATATTTACTGTCGGGTTTCAGGCCGGTCAGCACGAACTGATGAGTATAATCGCGTTTCGGATCGACAGCTTCCCAATCAGTTGCGAGCCAATCTGAAGCCAAATCAATTTTGTAGAGAACCCTGACCCGGCCCGTCGTCCCCGGCACGGCCCCTTCAATTATCTCGATTGTCGAATCTTTGGGAAAGCTGACGATGGGCGTCAGATCGGGCCTTCCCTGGTTTTTCTCGATAAATTTACCGGTCTTCGGATTACGATAAGAAATCTCAGGCATCGGCGCACCGAAACCAATCCTTTCCGGGTGCTTAGTCAGACGCATCCAGACAATCGCCGTATTATATGTCACCTCACCGATCTTGATGCCGGTGGCCTGATATGGCCCGTTCGAAAGACCGCCACTGTAAGTAGTAACGGCAAAGAAAATGCTTATTATGGTCACTTTTATAATGGATTTCAAAATCATAATAGCACCCTTTCACAATTGTTAATTTTCTTCAACTTCATGCTTACATTGTAGCGATTTTCCGGCACAACATAACTATAATCATTTTATTTACCGGTGCTTCGTTTTTCTGTGGAACTTTGGACCTCCTGACTTGTATAACACTAAGAAAGCAATATTCCGTAGACTTTGGAACGCTAAATGACCGAAGAGACCGGCATAATCAAAGCTGTTCTGGAGGGGGACACTGAGTCTTTTCGGCTGCTCGTGCAGAGGTATCAGAAACCAGTGGTCAGAATGATAGCTAATATAATAAACGACCGGCATATTTGCGAAGATGTTGCCCAGGAAGTATTTTTTGCCGCATACAAAAAGCTGCCGTCTTTCGATCCGGCCCGCTGCAGTTTCTCGACATGGCTTTTTATAATCGCGAGGAATAAGAGTATAAACGCGATGAAGAAAAAAAGAATCCCTTCGGCCGCCAATCCGCCGGAGAATCCGGATTTCTCAGAACCTGTCGATACTCTCATCCGAGATGAATTATTTGTCAAATTAGATCAGGCCCTGAATTCACTGAACCCCGAACATAGGAGAGCCCTTGTTCTGGCTGAATTCGAGAACCTGCCGTACGAGCAAATCGCACAGATTGAAGGAGTCAGAATAGGAACAATCAAATCAAGAATCAACCGGGCAAAACACCGGCTAAGGTCGGTCCTCGACGGCATAGACGGAGATATTCAATGAAAGGCCACGAAGTTTATAAATCATGGCGACAAAAGAAAAGTCAAATCGAAGTCAGTCAAAACTTTACAGACCAGGTGATGAACCAGGTATGCCAGTGTGAGCAGAGTAGAAATGTCCCGCTGTTGAAGATAGACAGATTGATCGAACTGATATCATTACATCCCTTAGCCAAAACAGGGTTTGTTGTCGTCGGCGCTGTTATGGGTATTGTAAGATTAATAATTATGATTCATGCGATTTTAAGCAATGGAGTTGTAAATGGATGAGCAGGTAGCACAAAATAGATATAAGAGGCACATCTGGCTGGCTATATTGTTGTCGCTAATTATGCCGGGTCTGGGGCAGGTATATTGCGGCCGGCTAAAAAGAGGGCTCGTTCTCAATTTCCTCAATATATTACCGCTGCCCATAATCATCGGCCTGTTTTCTGTGAGCAATTCTCCGGCACTGATGCAGATAGCGATCGCACTGGTTCTGGCCGGCGGGATAGTACAGTTGACGGCAATTATTGATTCGGCACTTCTGGCCAAACGCTCGACATGTTATCAGCTAAAAGACTATAACAGCCCGGTTATTTATGTTCTGCTGATTCTTATCGTCACCGGAGGAAGTATAGGCAGCGCTTTGTACATCAGAAATCAGGGACTGGAGGCATTCAGAGTTCCTGCGGCTTCCTGCTACCCGACAATAGTGCCTAACGACCGAATATTGGTAAATAAAAACGCATATAATAGGAATAATCCCACAAGAGGCGACCTTGTAGTTCATATTAATCCACTTAACCGTCACATGAACTATATAAAAAGGATCGTCGCCGTCGCAGGGGACACAGTTGAAATGAAAGACAACCACTTATACATAAACGGCCGGGAGCTGCCTCAGCGAAAACTCCCCGAATCCACATTGGATAATATCAGGATTACTGAAAGGGGGATCCAGATCAAAGGAGAAGTCTTCGAGGAGACAAATGGTAACGCGAAATATAATATCTTCTTAATGGGTTCAATACATGACAAAGAACTTGTTGACTTCAAGAAAATTACGGTCCCGGACCACCACTGTTTCGTATTAGGCGACAACCGCAACAATTCCATAGACAGCAGGCATTTCGGTCCCATTCCATTAGCAATCATTAAGGGCAGAGCTGATTATATCTACTGGCCGGCTAAGGATTGGTCGCATTTCGGAAAGATAAAATAAAGAACAGCGAAGGTCATTTTCCGCCGGCTTTTTTTAGGTCCGAGTAGCTGATAAGTTTTATTCCCAATCTCTTAACGGCGCCCTTTACCTTATCGCTGGTGAACACTTCCGTCACGGCATCGCGATCTTTTGCTACGTCCTCATATCCTTTATGACCGATGGCGCCCATTTCCGCCGTATCGATGCCGGGGTGTTCTACGAATAAATAAGTGCCCGGCTTGAGCCCTTCGAGGCTTTTTATAAATTTTTCTATTCGCTCGTTGGCGGTTTTAGCATCTCCGAAGCCACCAAAACCCCGCACGCCGGCTTCAGGAGGCATAACATAAAGATTGTATTCTTTAGCCAATTTATCGCAAAGCTCTTTGACTTTAGGATCCCAACTCGCAGAGCCCATGTGAAAAGAGAGATGACTGACGCGCGGCACTTTGCGCTTGCCAAGCTCAATTTGGGCACGCAATTCCTTCTCAATTTCCTCGATTTTCCAGTCTGTGTTTTTCAAAGCCGTCCCGGCGGGCGCATTCTTTCGCGGCCAGATCGTGGGATAGAAATAACCATCCGGATCGGTCAGACTAGGAGCCCACGTCAGCGGCCGCCATTTATAATTGTCCCATTCGCTGGTCAGAACCAGATGAATACCGACATCCAATCCCGGATTCTCGTTGAGCATTTTGACGGCCTCGGGAAACCATGAACAGGGCACCATAATCTCGATGCTCGTCACTATCCCTTGCTTATAGGATCGAATACAGGCCACGTTGGAAGCGTGAGACGACCCCATGTCGTCTCCGCGAATTATCAAGCTGACGCCTTTGTCGTTTACTGTACCTTGAGCATACAAACCGTCAATGCCTGTTGCACATAAGACCGACAGAAACAGGACGCACAATAAAACACGTGAAGAACTCATTTTTTGTCCCTTTCGAAATTACTATTATTTCATACCAAGCTCGTTCAGCAGAAAAGCATGATAGTGGACACTCTTTTCAATCTGCTCACTCAGCGGCGTGGCAAGGCCATGGCCGGTTTTTGAGCTGGTTCGCAGCAGAACAGGCCGGCCCGATGAACTCGCCGCCTGAAGACGAGCGGTCATTTTCCTGGAATGCATGGGATCGACGCGCGGGTCATTGGCGCCGGTCAGAAACAGCACGGAAGGATATGCCGTACCGTCTTTGACGTTGTGATAAGGTGAATAAGCATAAAGGGCACGAAACTGGTCGAGATTTTTAACTGTACCGAATTCCGGGACGTTAAACTCTCCATTAGGCGCAAGCTCAACCCGGAGCATATCATATATTCCAACGGATGAAACCACAGCCCGGCAAAGTTCCGGATGCTGGGTTATCATAGCACCCATAAGCAATCCGCCGTTGCTGCCGCCTATGATTGCCAGTTTCTCGGGCGATGTATAACCGGCGTCGATCATATACTGCATGGCAGCGGCGAAATCATCGAAGACGTTTTGTTTATTGGTAAGCATACCTTCCTTGTGCCACTGCTCTCCGAATTCGCCGCCGCCGCGGAGATTGGCCTGCGCAAAAACACCGCCATGGTCGATCCAAACCCGGCGTAAGGCGCTGAAGCCAGGTTCTATGTTAATCCCATACCCCCCGTAACCTGTAAGTAAAACCGGGTTCGAGCCGTCCAGCTTAATTCCTTTACGGCGAATGATATTGACGGGCACTTTGGTTCCGTCTTTGGAAACCGCATATTCGCGTACGACCTGGCAGTCGGAAAAATCCACGGGCGACTTTGTCACGAGCGCTGTTTTAACGGTTTTTCCTTCGTCGGGACGGAATAAATACCACGCCGAAGGTTCGATGTACGAAGAGTTCTGATACAAAATGGCATCGCTGCCCACAGCAACGATTTGTCCCACACTGGAGACAGGAAGAATCTTCGGACCATCCTGCCGCTGCCCCCGGAGGTCAAAAACACGAATCTCAGACGGGCCGCCAAGCTGATATGTAAGATACAGGCGGTTAGAGGTGACAACTATCGGCGGGTGGCCGGGGAAATCGGAAACGATAGTATCGTCACTTTCGGGAACTATAATTTGAGCTTTGTCCAAAGAAATATCGGCAAGAGAAAGCTTTAGTATTTTGCCCCGTGGCGCATCGGCCCGGGAAATAAGAAACAACGTATCATCCGGGCCGAACGCCGCCTGGACTATCTTGTCGTCATAATCGGTTATCTGCTTCCACTGCCTTCTTACAGTACGGATATAGTGTGCAAAACGGCCGCTGTCGCCGTATTGAACGGTCGCAAGCACACGGCTGGAATGCTCATCAGCCTCAAGCTTGATTTCTGCTATACGTGGAAATTCCTTTCCAATTTCATAGCGATCATCATCGGGCGATGTCCCCATTCTGTGATACCAAACCTGCAAGTAAAAATCCATATCTTCAGCCGGCCGTTCCCCCTTTCGCGGATATCGAGTGTAATACAAACCAGATCCATCCGGTGTCCAGGCAACATCGCCCCCGGCAGTGCCACCGTTCACGCGGGCAATGACCTCTCCGATTTCTTCGCCTGTATCCGTCTTATAGATATGCACGTCCCCGCTTTCCGAACCGCCGACCGAAAGCGAGACCGCAACAAGGCTGCCGTCCGGCGACGGCTTATAAAAATCAATAGATGTCGAGCCGTTGGGATCGATTTTGGTCGTATTGACGATGACTCGTTCCGACGCCGGCTCCTGCGCTGAAGACATCACGACGAGAAGCGGCTGCTCCAGCGGCGGCTGGCGCTTCATAGCGAAGAGTTTTCCTTCACGCCGGTAAAGCGAGTAATAACTAACGGATTTGGCTGTTAGAATATTTGTAATACTCTCGCGCAGCTCTTTAACTTCAGGCAAATTGTCCAGCATGTTTCGGGCATAAGCGTTTTGCTTATCGCTCCAGGATTGTATCTTTTTATCATTCCAATCTTCGAGCCACTGATACGGATCGACAATCTTCACGCCGTGATATTCGTTTATAACCGGTGCCTGGGAAGTTTGAGGCGGCCCATATACGGCACAGCCGCTCAGAACGATCAGCAGAACAGGCAAAATTTTTGTGTAGCGCATTACCAATCCCTTTAATTTGAACAGGGAATTACATATCCATGACACTGTAAATGCGATGATAGCAAAACTCAGGCAGCCCTGCGAGACAGCACCGCAGTACCGCCTGAGTATGCTCCGTATAAGCAGGCCTTAATTGATCACAAACATCGTCACCGCATCCTGGTCCTTGATGAAGATACGGTTGCCCGCAATCACCGGGTGCGAGTAACTCGGCGTCTCGGATACCTTAATTACGGCCAGCTCGGAATATTCCTTGCCATCTGGTTTGTATACTATCAGTTCTGAATTGCTTGGCAGTGCCATCAGGCAAGAGCCGGCACTAACTATAGCGCCAAAACCGCTACGATCACGCTGGGTTCCGTCGATCCAGGCCGTCTGGCCGGTCTGAGCGTTGATGCAGAAAAAATTGCCGCGGTTGGAAAGTCCGAACAGAAAACCGTCCCTGAGCACAGGCGTATTGAACTGCGGGGCAAGTTCGGGATTGCTCCAAATCTCTTTGGCGACAAAGCCATCGCCCTGCTTTTCTACCTTCACTGCTTTAGTACCTCTGCCGGCCCCGGTATAAATAACCGTCTGACCGTCAATAATCGGCGTAGCGGCGTTGTAAGCCATCCTCGCCGGTGCGAACGGCAATTCCCACAGAAGCTTCCCATCGGCCACGTTAACCGCCACAACACTTTTCTCCGACAGTGTCACGAGCTGCTTCGTGCCGTCAACCGTCAGCAGAGCGGGTGAAGCGTACTCCGGACCTTCGCCGGCCCATCGCCATTTCTCATTGCCGTTGTTAAGGTCATACGCGATGATCGCTCCATTGCCCTGCCCGCCGAGATGTCCGATTGCCATACCATCAACGATTATAGGTGACATAGACGTGAAGAATCTCGGCACGACTTTGGGGAACGGGTCCTTGCGCCATACGACTTTTCCGGTGGCCGCATCGAGGCACGAGATAACTCCGCCCACGCCAAGCGTGACGACCTTTCCGTTCGCCACCGCGGGCGAGCTTCTGGGTCCCGGGTGCCGTGAGGGCGCCCCGGTCACGGCCTGAGCCGCGTATTTGTCCGTCCACAGCTCTTCCCCAGTGCCGACTTCCAGGCACGTAGTAACCTCATCGTCGCCCTGCCGTGTGAAAACGTAAAGCTTGTCTCCAACCAGGGCCGGCGTAGCATCGCCCGTACCCACTGTTGTTTTCCACTTTAACTTCAGCTCCTTCGGCCATTGCTGAGGCGCTTCGAATCCGTTGACCTTATCGTCCCGATTGGCTCCACGCCATTGCGGCCAATCCTGTGCGAAAACACAGCTAGCGCCGATCAGAATCACGCAACTCAGGAAAACGGCCCTCGATAGATTTGCTTTCTTCATGATAACCTCCAGTTCAAATCCCACTACGTATGCCCGCACCGAGCCGCACCAACAGCAACTCTATATAAGCGTGGGCTCATATGCTACACTCTAATCCGCTCCGCCTGACGTGTCAACATCATTTAGCTCGATCCCGGAGATTTCATCTTAAGCGTTTACGAAACAAATGGTTACGAGGCAGAGGAATTGTAAATATTCCGGATTTATTCTTCGGTCAGAACGTACCCATAGAGGCGGACTTCGTCGATCAATCCGTTAAAAAATGTCACTTCACCCAGAGCGCCCCTGGCCCCAATCGTAAACGGATAGTCCGTGTCATCCAGCACGCTGCCGGAACTGTCTATGGTTGCAATTCCACATCTTTCACCAAACTTCCAGTATCCAAGGCATCTTGCCTGAGACTCGGCTCGGGCGTTTTGACCTCCAGAGTCGCCGAAAGAGGCGATTCATTTAACGCCGTGTCATAAGCTGAAACCTGGTACTCACAGCCAGCGGCCGGCTCAATTGTTTTATCCTCAAATGAGTTTGTCTGCGAGAATCCTATTCGAATTCCGTCCCGATAGATTTTGTAGCCCGCCACAGCCGCATTATCCCTCGATCTATCCCATATCAAAGTAAGCCGGGACATAGAGACATCCGTTATGGCCAGTCCCGCCGGGGCCGTCGGAGCCTGGTCGTCCGGAAGTGTCGGTTTGCCGTACACCGTAAGCACGCCCGCGGCCGGAATCCCGGTAATGACAGCCTGACCAATACCAATTGTCTGGTCCGGCAGGTCCACATCATACCGGCTCGCCGTGGTATATTTTATGCCGTAAGTCCCGGCGGCCAGCCCGCCGATGGAGAAATCACCGCCGGCATCACACTTGACCACGACCGCATAGCTCCCGTTCTTGTTGATGAAAGCAAGAGGATCAAACATGCTCTGCTGCGAAACGGATTTAATTCGGACCGCCCCGGGCCTGACGAAGCGAAAGTATTGCCGGGTGAATTTGGTTGCGTCATCGAGCAATATCCGGGGATTCGCCGGGTCGGTATCGTCGATTGTGTACAGGGCCATTTTCGCGCCGATCGCCCCTGCAAGCACGCCATGCTGCCACGCTGAGTTATTGCCGGTCTTCAGGTCCTCATGAAGCGTACGATAACCGTTGCCGTCATTCCACCATTCGAGCATGGAAGTGTCTATACCATATTGCTTTGCCCGGCCGGCAATTGTCCGCAGGTTCTTCTGGGACACGCCGCGGTAGCGATGATAGGAAAGCTCACGCAAAAATTCGACTGCCCCCGGCACTTCAACCATCCGATCGAAGTACGTCACTGCATTGCCCATATTAGTCGTCGAAGGCGCTACAAAGACAGGTTCGAAGCCGGCGGCCTTCAATCTTCCGGCGGCCGCTACAATCGCCCGGCCGAGAAGCGTTCCGTTCCACTGGGACACATTGTCGGGCTCGAGGATGACCTCCCACGAATCGGGGACCCAGCCGTATTTTTCCTGCAGGTGCAGATACGTCGCCAGGACAAACTCCGCGTATTCGGCCGGGTCATCGTGAATATAACCGCCACCTTTGATCTGCCCGGTGAAGGCAACGTAGTTGACGTTCACGTAAAGTTTTTCCCCATCCGCCTCAAGGACCGCCCGTAAAGGATTGACGATTCGCTCGATGGCATCGTCCATTTCCGAGAAATGAAAACCGGGCCAATTGATTGTATCCGGATCGGCGTTATCGTTGATGGTCGCATAGCGACGGCTCCGCCATGTTTGATAGTCGATGGTTCCGGCCCGGTAGGCGGTCCAGTTGTCGCTGCTGTTTTCCACGCCGCTTCTGACCTCCAGCCTGAGCCGGTTGATACCCACATCGTGGACGGCCATATCAAACAGCGTATCCTTGAAATTCTGGAAAGCCGGATTTTCGGGCTCCAGCGCGTAGGCAACCATTTCCCAGCCGCTGATGGTCTGGAATGTTTCAGTCGGATCTACAGTAATGGTTCTCGCCGGAGTAAGTCTGGCCAGAATGCAGTCTCCATTGCCCCAGTCCCCCCCACCGCCGGCAAACGTGCTTTGGTAGGCGTTCTTTGCGGGCCACCCGGCACCGTCGCTCGATCCTGTCAGATAAAGGCTGCCGTCGGCCCCGAGACAGCCTGAGCGGCCGTTATCATTGGCGCCGCCTCCCAGGTACGTTGCGTACAGAAGTTTCTTCAGGTCGGAAGAGAGCGTGACAAGCAACGCCTCCGTGCCGGCGTTCTTCTGGTTTTGATAAGCACCGGCCGTCAATGGAAAGTCCGCGGATTGCGTTTCACCGGTGACAAAGACCCGGCCGTCCGAGCCGATGTAGATGCCGTCCGGATTCTCGCTGTCGCTGCCGCCGATCAGTGTGCTGCCTAACAGAGCACCGGACGGCGAGAGCTTGGTAATCGCCCAGTCCGTATCACCGCCCCGGAATGTCTGCTGGAATGCGCCTTCGGTGACGGGATAATTCGGCGAGCCGGTGGGGATGGCAATGTATGCATTTCCGAAATCGTCGACGGCAAGATTGTGCGTGCTGATCCATTCGTTGCCGGGCCCGCCGAGGTACGTGCCGAAGACAAGATTCGAGCCGTCCGGCGTCAAACAGGCGACAAAAAAGTCGGCCTGGCCGGAATACGTCCTGTCGTACGCGCCGGCAGTCGTAGGAAAGTCAACCGAGAACGTCGAGCCCCCGACGTAAACCTTGCCATCCCGACCGACGCGAATGGACGCGGCGCTGTTGTCCTGATCGGAGCCGCCGAGCCACGTAGCCCAAAGAACCTTCGAGCCGTCGGACTTGATTTTGATCACGCCGCAATCCTCCACGCCTCCCGGCGGATCTCTCTGATAGGCGTTCGTGAACCATTCTGCCGGCGGAGTCTTCGAAGTGTTCCAGCGCCCGCCGGGGACATACACATCGCCCATTTCGTCGATCGCAATATCGCGGCACAACGTGGAAACACCAACATAGCTCGACCATACCAGGTCCGAACCATCGGACGCCAGTTTCAGGACGAAAGCGTTCTGCATTCCGTATGAGCCGTTGTCCACACCGTCGAAGTCCGGCTGAAATGCGTTCTTGACGGGAAAGCCCGGTCCGGCCCGGCCGGCCACGTATACGTAGCCCTGCTCGTCAACCTCCACACCATAAGCGCGGTCGTAGTTTGGCCCGCCGACAAGGGTTGACCAGAGCAGCGTGCCGTCGGGGGCAAATTTGACTATGAACATATCGCACGGCCCGAACTCTTGCGTGCCGCCGGTTTGCAGTTGTCGAGAATAAGCTCCGGGCGTTGTGGGAAAGTCTGGCGACGCTGTACCGCCCACAACGTAGATATTGCCGGATTTATCGACCGCTACGTCACGGGCATGTTCCCAGTCACTTCCGCCAAAGTACGTTGAAAATGTCAGATCGTACGCATCGGCGGCGATCGTCAGAGACGTCATCGCCAGGACCATTATAATTACGGCGAATATCAAAAATGTCATCGCCAGAACCATTATAATTACCCGGCAATGATTGAATTTGAACTTCGCCGAACAGAACTGCCACGCGCCGGCATGGGTGACACGCTGTGAGAACTTGCCAGAGTTGTTTAATCTCAACATTATATGATATCTCCAAGACCATCGTAGATGTACTTAAAAAGTAATTTGCCAACAGATTGCACAAGAGAATTTCATAATCTATCGGCAAGTTATTTTAGCAAATCCCCAACAAGATGTCTGCTATATTCCGGCTTATTCCTCTTCCTAAAATAAAATCGTGAGAACCGCATCTTTAGCTGCCAATTAAAGCGCAGCTATCTTGAGCAAACTTTGACGTGCAGGTATTTGACGCCTCATTCGAGGGCCTTTTGGTGAGAGTTGAAGAAAACATCCAGCCGGTTGCCTCGGATTACCCGGCCTCGATCGAACACCTTAACTGGCTCAGAATTGTTATAGCCGGGAACAATCATTTCGGTGCCGAATGTATGCATTTTGTCCGCAGCAACAAATATGTCCCTCAGCCTGATTCTGTGGCCGTTTGCGGTTATTCCATCACTGTGTTTCCCACAGCACTTACTACACCAGCAATATGCCGT
>CAZHBL010000024.1:0-21446 GCA_964530105.1 uncultured Pirellulales bacterium
ATATCCATTTACCTTTGAATCCGGACGGCAGTTTCACTGCCTTACACGGACTTGAACCTGATATAGAGCTGCCTGATGCAGACCCACCTAAATCCATCACCAAAGAAGACCTGCTCAATGATACATGGATACAGAAGATAATTAACGACTTATAGTATTTTCCAATTGTAATTTGAAAGTTGCAAAAGGAGCTGGGCTCAGGACAAAACCCGATACATAGTCCAGCTCTTTCAGCAGTTCGAGATTGCCGCTCTTTAGTCTCGCAGGGATATGCCTGCACCAGAAGCGGCAGATGTTGCAATGACAGGCATGACTGAAAATGCAGGAAAGCCATAGTCGGATGACTACGTCCATCTGATTATCCACGACGTTTTGGAGTCCGACAGTTGGTCGAACCGCAAATGTTGGCGGATGGACAGCTCATTTACAAACGAGGAAAGAGCCGGATTCGTAGCCGAGTGCCAAATCACGATTATGTCCCGAAAACACATTTACACATCCGTGAGCCTTACGCAGAGCCGACATCAATCATCTGGTCCCTGACAAGCGCGTAGTCAGATGACTATGACGAACGGCGACGCGCGTTCGTCCGGCAAAGTCGATATCGTTCATCAGCGACGTGACATGCTCGTAGTCAAATGACTGCGCCGAACGGCGACGCGCGTTCGTCCGGCAAAGTCGATATCGATCATCCGGTCCCTGACAAGCGCGTAGTCATATGACTACGATAAACGGCGCGCGTTTTTTAGCTGGATTCGACTCATTCTAATTGGACAGACCGGCACACGGGAAGGGCTGTCCGCAGTTGGCCTTGATCGTTATCGGCAAAGCTTATCTGTAAAATTTACGGAATTTGCGTTAGTATATAGGACCGTCGGCTGCGGACGAACTGTTTGATTCCATCCCGTCGGCCGCTGCCTTGACCGTCGGCAATTAAAGCATTAGCCGCGTCGTCCAGAAACTTATCGAATTCCGTCGGTGGATTGGACGTGCCGTACGACGTCTGCCACGGACCGTTCACTAATTCTGCCAGAGCATTCAGGTACATCTGCCTGTATTTCGGATAATTCACAAACTGATAGACTTCCGGAAACTGGCTGGAGCTCATGGAGAATACATTCGTGCTGGTTCCGTCACCCGATCCGAGGGTAAAGTCGATGTCCCACGGCAGCAGGTACCATTTGTCTTCGGATTCTGCGTAGTAGAAGGCGTTGTTCTTACCGCGCCGATAACCGTAGCTGTCCCAGTCACCGACGGCGTGACGGAGCGCCAATACCGCGGCAAATTGCTCGGGATGGATAACCGATTCGATGGTCTGTTCGTATGCCGAACTGCTTGATCGTGTATTCAATGCTACTGCTAAATCGAACAGATGGTCCCAGTTGTCATTTTCGCGATGTGACCGCTTCTCGAATCCCCAGCGATACGTCTCCTTCAGCAGCGGGTGGCTTGAGTCGTATTTCAAGCCTTCGTCGAGATTCGAGAATCCCGTGCCGTTCGAGCTATATTCGAAATAGTCGTCGATCTTGTGAATGTAGCCCTCTGTGTCACCCGGGAACCATTTAGCGATGTAATCACCGTCGATTTTCTGGACGTCCTCATAGATTCCGTTGCTTCTGCCGTTGATGATCGGGCGCACGAATTCCTGCATCGAATGTTGCAGGCCCATTTGCTTAAAGAACCAGTAAGATGCCCGTTGCTGCAGCGGGCCGCGGCTGCTGTCCTCGGTGTTGTCAAGATTTACTTCCTCCCGGCCGTGAAATTTCTGGTCTGGATTGAAATCGAGACGATAGGCATACCGGTCGCGCGGGTCCCGGCCGGAGCCGCTGCGGATGAACGGGCTGCCGCGGTATCGCAGGCCCACATTATAAAAGACCTCGGTGTCATTATAGACAAACGTGCAATCCAGCAACTCGTTCGAGAGATTGGGACGCGACCGGAAAGCGTTGATAACGCCATCCGAAAGCCAGATGCGATAGGTCGCAAAGCGTGTAGCCAGCAGCGAATCACCGACGCGGACCAGACAGGTTCGCTCGGGCACTTCGGCCGAAGATTGCAGTTGGGTCGGGAACCGGGTTAACGCCAAACCGTCGAAAGCCGTGATATAGAAAGCCCGCATCGTGCCGCTGGAGGCGCCTGGAATCGTACCGGTGAAGATGCCGTCGCCGCCGATAAGGTCGTTACCCGACCCGTCGTCGACCATCTCCGTAGCTGAGAATCCGGAACTACCTTCTGACCGATAGTAAAGCAGGACCTGATTCAAACCGTCGTTGTCGATAACACGGGTGGTCACGACAATCGGCTCGCCGCTAAGGGGAACGACGGGCGTATGCTTTACCTCAAGAATGTCCGGTCCCCGGTTGGAAACAAATGCAGTGTTTTGCCTGCCGGGCGTGCCCAGGTCAAGAGGCATAGTCAACTCGAAAGAATGAGCCGGCCGCGGCGGCTGAACCGGCGATTGTTCCAGAGATGTTCGCAATAGAAGGAACCGGCTTCCACACAGCCATCTTGCCCAGCCGCGAAACGTCACCGTACCGGCTGTGATACTGGAAATCGACCGGTTGATGCGGTTGGCGCCTGGATCGCCGTGACCGGTCGCAATAAGGTGCAGCGACTGAGCACCTGAATGGCGATCTTCCGTAGTTACGAATGAGCGAACGTGATTGCCGAGTATCCGCCAGCCGGACTCGCCGCCCTCGAAGTCGCCATTACTAAGACGATTTGTGCCGCCGATAATCAGCTCAAGATCATCAATAAGCACCTCACCGCTGTTGAGCAGCAGAAGATCGAAGATTGAGACCTGGTCGTGTCTGTAATTCGAATCATTGCTGTTGATGGTAAACGAGAACTGCTCCCATGCGCTCTTGCCGGACTCGTCGCTGGCGGCCCATGCGTCGGGTGTATCGTTGTCACTGTCAGGGTCGCGCAGCTCAAGGCTTGCTCCCTGTCCGTCGGCCCAGACCGGCCATCGGCCTCCATCGTAATAAGTCACCTCATCGGCCGTGATAATCAAGACATCGAAGTCGCCGGTGAGCGGGTCCACGTCGTTATACGGGTACGACAGCCGAATACGCTCGCTGTGGTCGTCGAGACTGCCGGAGTACGGCCCAACAAGATTCTCGCCGATTACAAGATTATCATACACACCGGCGATAAAGTTCGGGTCTTTGGCTACTACCAGATACGAGTCCGGCGGCATTTCCCTGCCGGGCCCGAAGGTATAGTCGATGCCGTCCGTGAAGGCCCAGTCGGCAAGCGAGACCGTTTTGTTGCCGCGATTATAAAGCTCGACGTATTCATAGCGTTCCTCTCGTGTGCCGTGCTGATACATTATTTCGTTAATAACGATGTCGTTTATTGCCGGTGTGGCATTTGGCCCGCCGAACGTCGCCGAAGACAGGAAAGCGAAAGAGTCCGACCCGTCCGGATACCGGCCAAAAGACACTTCCGGCTCCATTTCGACGCATTTGACTGCGTCCAGCACGCGTAACGGCACGGGCACGGCATCATCGGAGGCGGCCGTAATGTAAACCGTCTCGCCGGAAGCCGACAATCCGAATCTGAACTCATCCGGCCCTGTACCTTCACTGAACGCCCGGAAATCGCCGGGTTGCAGTAAGATTCCATCAGGTATTTTGAACTTTAGCAGCTCAGTCGCATCGTCACTGAGATAAACGTTGTTCAGGTCAACCGTGGTGGGACCTGGATTGTACAGCTCGATACGGTCGGCGCCGGAAGCGGTGTTGCTGTTCGTCAGGACCTCATTGATTACCACACGGGCGCGGGGATCTTCACTGCCGTCACCTATTTGTCCCAACACCGCCCGAAGTACGGGACTTGCTATGCAGTCGGAACTGCCCGAGAGAGATGCATTATGGGCCTGCATAGCTAAGATGTTTGTGCCGGGAATGAGCAGGTCCAGACTGCTGGTCAGGTCAACACTGGCGGCTGAGAAATCGGACGCCGTGCCGCCGCTGGCATCGTGTGCGGGCGGATTGCCGGATATTTCTCCGGATGCCCCCACGCGCACACCGTTCAGATATAGCACGAAACCGTCATCGTAGTGTACCTCGGCACGCAATTGCGAGAACGAATCTATCTGCTCCTGCGTCAGTGTAAACGGCAGCCGCACATAAATGGACATGTAGTTTCCGCTCATGTCATTTGTCTGTGTACTGACGTATTGAAGTTCGCCGGGGTCATTGCTGTATCCATATCCGCTCGGACCGGCGATCCAGGGCGTACTTGCGGGGTTGTCGTTGAATCCGATTTGCGTCCATAGTGTTGTGGGTCGTCCCTGGGCATCCGGCGACGGTTCCTGTGTGCCTTTGAAATAAACGCCGGGATGTCCTATATCCACGATTGTCACCAGTGTCGGATCTTCCTGCCCGACCTGTGTCTCATCAGGTTCGCCCGGCGTGCCGCCGATAAACGTGCTGGGCGCCCATGTTGACGCTTCGTCGGGGTCGCCGCCGAGCCTGGCGAGAATGAGCGAATGTCCCGTCCCATCCGGCGAAACCGGCCACGGCGGTTCGTTGTTGTATCGCAGCGTCAGGACAATTCCGCCGCCGCCGTTGGATAGTTCGATTTGCTCGCCGTTATTATCAAGCCGGCCCGTGAAAGGGCCCGCCACATTGTTTATATCGTACGCGGCTTCCAGGCCGGCCGGATCGCGCGCTACGACAAGATAGCCCTTGGGTTCGATTTTCGTACCGGGCGCGAACACGTATTGAATGCCATTTGTGAATGCACAATTGGTTAGGTCTTCTATGACCGCCAGGTTGTTATACAATTCGATGAACTCGAGTGTTCCGCCCGGATCGGTGGGGTGATACATTATCTCACTCACGACGAGTCCCATGCCGGGTTGCGTGACCCACAGGGTGACCATGCCGGCCATTACTAACAGAAGCCAAAGGTGCCGTTCCTGATTTTTCATTTAGTGTTTTGCTCCTTTCTCCGACGATGGTGATCAGAACCCCCAACCGACCGCAAGCCGTCTTTTCCGGTATATAAAGCCACTGGATATTAATCCAGACAGGCCGGCGTGACCCGGAATTACCTATTTTTACTGTTTTTTAAGATTTCCAAAATCTTTCGACACTCTATTTTACCAAATCTGTTCATAAACTTCCACTGTTTTTAGCCTGCAAAGAAAAATCTGATTTTCAAACAGCCTTGTGCGACCGACAGCAATGACGACTCGATTTACTATTTTTTGTGGGAAAATCGACCAAAAGCGATGGTAGCTGGAAACTAAAATCGAAAATCTGAAATTTTTTTTTATTCCTTATCACACAAGTACTTACGGCGAAAATGGTGTCTACATTTTTGTAGATTTTCGCATCAAACGCGCAGGTTGGTTCAATTACGGGGGGCCGTGTTTCGGCTAATTGCGAAACACGGAAACTCGAAATACGAATATCGAAATACGAAACAATACCGAATGATCGAAATTCAAAATTCAAAACGGCAAGCACAAGCTCGAAGCAAGACTGTTTCGAACATTTGAAATTAGGATTTCGAATTTTGCATTCGCCGGGGGGGTGATGATAAAATTCACCATTACATTAGAGCTTCCATCATGGCTCGTTTGGCCTTTTCTTATGCTTGTGCTGTTCTGGCGGCGTCTGCGCTTCGGCTACGCCTTTAGGAAAATCCCACTGACCCAGGGCCATTTCACTATTGTCGACCCGCAGGATTATCAGCGACTGAGCAGATACAAATGGCGTCTCTGCCGGACAAAAGGCAAAAACGTGCTCTACGCCGAACGCTCCATCCGCCTGCCCGGCGGAGAATACTCGCGAATCCTCATGCACCGCCAGCTAATCGAAGCCCCCGAAGGATACGTCATCGACCACATAAACGGCTGTGGCCTCGACAACCGCAGGGCCAACCTCCGTCTGGCGACCGTTGCCCAGAACGCATGGAATTCGAAGAAGCGAAATCCCCGCTCAGGGTATAAAGGCGTTTGGTTCGCCGCCGACAAGGGAATGTGGCGTGCCGCTATCGTCTGTCACGGCAGGAGAAAACACCTCGGATATTTCAGGGATAAAATCGACGCCGCCAAAGCATACGATGATGCCGCGAGGAAGTATTACAAAGAATTCGCCCGGCCAAACTTCCCCGGCCGGAAAACTTTGTTACTTTCGTAGCTTTTGCTGCCTTATATAAGTAGAAACGAAGACAAAACAAGCAATGAAAGGAGCATTAAAATGAAACGGCTAATAATTACAATAATAATCGGAATCCTGATAACCTCTCTTACCGGCTGTGTCGGCTACAGGCACCATCAACCGCACGGCCGTCAGGTAGTAATTGTAACCGGCCCGCGGCATCCGCCTATGCCGCCGGCACACCCGCGTCACCCGCGCGGTCGCCCAGCTCCGCCACCTATGCCAAGACGAGACCACAACAGGTACTAAAATGTGAATGGTCAATTGTATCTCGTGAATAGTGATGGGTGAGTAACGTAGAACTAATTAACAAGGATATCTATTGCAATATAAAGGAAGGGCCGGCAGTACCGCAACCTGCCGACCCTTTGACTATATTGGGTGTTTTTTTCCTTTTAAGGTGGCCTACTGTGCCAGGGCTGCAACCGGCTACGGACTCACTACCCGGTTGTAGATTCGGACATCGTCGATCAGGCCGGAGAAGAACGTGCCGGGGGCGTAGTTCTTATCGACACCGATATACAGACCCATTTGAGAACCTTCCAGACCGGGCTGTGCGTCTTCAGCCACCGCGACGCCATCAACACAAAGCTTTCTGTGCGAGCCATCCCAGACAAGACCTATGCGGTGCCATTGCCCATCGGTGATAACTGTTTCGGAAAGCAGTGGACCTGCAAGCTGATCGGAGCTTTTCAACTCCGTCATCAATTTGCCCTCAGCATCCGCTGCGAGCCAGTTGACTCCAGCCTGTTGCGATATAACGGCCTGTCCAGGCGCACCACCCTTGATCCATGCGAAAACGCTGAAAGGACCACGGGCCGGATTAAGGACTGGATTAGTGATAGCACAGCCACTGATTCCGTCCAATTGGATTGCACCATCTACTTGCCCGCTACCGGGCTGCCACGCAGCACCACCGATAATTAAGGCATCATTGTCACCGGCACTATCAGAAGCGGATATGCCCTCTGTCTCATCCAATGCCCAGTGCGCATAGAGTGTAGGATCATTTACTTCTTCAAACAGATGCTCGGCAAGAACGATCAGGTCCTGGACATCTACGATACCATCACCTGAGGCTGTCGGCCCAATGTCGCACAAGGAATAGTCCTCGCCCCAGTGGTCAATCATGATGCACATATCGGCGGAGTCGACAATTCCATCGCCGTTGAAATCAAATATGGAGATGATTGGAGCCTGACCTATCACCACATTATCGATGTGAAGGCTTCCAACGGTGCCGGCAGCCGCATCGGCGCCAATGAACACTTCATCTATGTGGATAATGTTGCCTATATAAGGGAAGTCTTCATCCGTAACAGTGCCGATCACCTGGCCGTTCAAGGTAAGCGTGAACTCTGCACCCTCCTTTTCCACCACCAGGTTGTAGTACTGGCCTGTTATCACCGTCGAACCGATGCTTTTTCTATTGCTACCGTAGCCACACGAAAAGGTGCCGCCCAGCCAGGCATAGAAGTCGACCCAACTGTCGCTTTCATAATCGTAAAGTTCAATGTGGACGCTGAAATTGTCGTCGGCTTTGAAGTCGAAGGAAAACCTCGTTTCGTCCTCGACGAGTCGGTAGATGCCCGACCGCTTCCAATCAACAAGCTGTTGTCCTGCGATGAGAACCTCATTATCTACGATTCTGGACTCAATGCCCCCTTCTTTCCGAATCATCCAACCATTTCCTACTTCGCCATCGGGCCTTTTGAAGTCGTCCTGGAAACCTGCTCCCCAGGCGTTAACAACCGAGAGCATAACAATAGTTAATACTCCAGTTAAAACCAACCTATTTCCGTTACCATTCAACCATTTCATGTTCCACCTGCCTTTCTGCCCTCTTGGAGCGATTTTAATTGAAAATCATTTCACTATTTGCTCACCAATGGAGCTTCACTATGTAATCCGGCAAAAATCTGCGCGGCTGCGCAGAATCTAAAAATTCTCAAAAAAACTTCAGTTTGTAACCTCAAAAGAGAAGCTACGATTCTGAATGAGTGGGAAAAACCACATAAATGATTGACATTTAGTCACTTACTACTTAAAATAGGCTATAGTAGGAATTGTCGCCGATCTTCAGGATACAGAAGAGATGGTATATCGAGATCAAACGAGTATGGGCGGAACCGGGGGCGTATTCCTTACAACCCATTGGTCTTTGATCGAGGATTCCAAATCCGATGATGACAGAAGCCGGGCGCTTATAGGCCTGTTGCTCGATCGATATTGGAAACCTGTGTATTTCTATCTGCGCCGCAAAGGCCACAACAACGAAGAAGCCAAGGATTTGACGCAGGGCTTTTTTCATGAGATTGTCCTGAATCGTGGCCTTATTCAAAGGGCCGATAAAGCCAAAGGACGCTTCCGCTCCTTTATTCTGCACGCCTTAGAGTAATATCTTATCGATGAAAGACACAAACAGACGGCACAGAAACGCATCCCTAAAGACAAGCTCGTCCCTCTGGATACCATCGAATCGCCTGTTTTTCCTCATATTCATCCGGACATGACGGCCGAGGAGTCGTACAACTACGGCTGGATGTCGGTGCTGCTTGACCGAGTCCTCTCGGACGTCGAGACAAAATGTCATTGACCAGAATCTCAGGCACTGGAGACTCCACCTCTCCAGTGCCTGAGATATACTGAATGGCTATCGGCAACATGCTTATTGGCCCGCAGTTGATACGGGGTGGAGATAGATGTCGTCGACGTACAACAGGCCTCGACTGCCTTGCCCCGCGCCGGTGCCGCCAATGACAATTGACATACTCGTGATCGCGCTCAGGTCCAGACCGGAAACACTTGTCAGAGCGATGGACCACTCGTGCCAGCCATCTGCGAAGATCGCGGACGGATCAGGATGCTCGATCACCGCCACGTTGTCTGCGCTGTCTCCCAAACAGATTTGTAAAGGCTCCGCAGTAATATCCGGGCCTCCATGAATCCAAAGGCTCAAGGTTTGAACGCCCTTTCGGGTCCAGTCCTGGGGAGTCTCCCACATACGCAGGATCTGCGAGATCGGTGCCGTGCGGTTGTCATAGATTAGATACATGGACTGTTCGCCACTGTGGACAATGTTTGCCTCCGGTTCCCACACCTCAGAACCGTTGTTCGGGTCGCCCCAGCCATCCCACCATATGTTCCACATCGGTTCATCACAGGCTTCCATATCATCCACGAAAAGGTAGTCGGCGACAGAGAAGCTCCAGAGATCGCCTCTGGTGAGAGTCCCGTTGGCGTTCCATTCATCGATGCGCCAGTAATAGGTCTGGCCGGGCAGGACATCTTCAGGCAGGGTGTGCTCGCTGGCTTGCTGTCTGCCGCGATAAACACCTGTTGTATCGGATGTGTCAGCGTCCTCGACGGCCACTGAATTTGTGCCGACATATACATCATGCTCAGATGCGTCGCTTCCAGGCCACCAGCTAAGAAACATGGCTTGTTCCACGTCTGAAAAGCCCTGGTTAAACGGCTTCGGCAGGCAGGCTGGCCTGGTAAGGTCGTGAACTTCCTGGCCCCAGTGGCTCATCAGGACTTTTAGGTCGGTTTCATCCACTGTCCCGTCTCCCCAGGGCATCGGGCCGATATCATAGAGTGACTCGCTCGTCCCCAAGGCCTCGATCAGCATAATCAGGTCCTTGATGTCTGCGATTCCGTCCGCGTTGAAGTCCACAATGGGCATGATCGGCGCCTGCCACACATCCGTGCTCCCGCTTCCGCCGCTGCGTAACGAGGCAAAGTAAAAGGTAGAACCATCCGCCGAAATACCTGGACATCCATCGATCTGGCGACCATTGATCGGCGCTGGAAGTGGCAAGGGGGAGCCCCATGCGTCCGAAGTACTTGACCGGGTCGATACCCACATGTCTTCCGGACCCGGCCCACCGGGTCGCCAGCCGTGAAAGAACAGCAATAAACCATCAAATGAGAGGTAGGGACAAGAATCGTAGTCGGCACTATTGACGGCTTCTCCAGGATTCACTGGTTCTCCCCAGGGATCATCTGTTGTAGCCCGTTTTGCCACCCATATGTCCCCTTCACCATATCCATCGGGTCGAAAAACTCCCCATTCATTGAAGTAAAGCTCAAGTCCGTCTGTGGAGACACACGGGAAGATCTCGTCAGCCTCGCTGTTAACGGGCTCTCCGAGATTCACGGGGGCGCCCCAGTCATCTGTTACAGTCGCTCGCGTACTCATCCACAAATCAAATTCGCCGTACCCTCCGGGCCGATTGGAGCTAAAATAGAGAGTCAAGCCATCCGCTGATATGCTGGGATTCCCGTCGTCATACTCAGTGTTAATTGGCGGCCCCAGATTGGCCGGTTCGCCCCAGGCTTCTGAGATGCTGGACCTTCTGGTCACCCATATGTCCCAGCCCCCTAATCCACCCGGCCGGAGGAAATCCAGGTCGAAGAAGTACAGCTCGAGTTCGTCCGATGAAATCGTCGCGAAACACTCAACGTCTGCACTATTGACTGTGGGCCCGAGATTTACCGGTTCGCCGAAGGTGAAATCCGCCTTCGCACTTCCGCTGCCGACCATAATAGCAGCGACAAATCCAATGAATACCAACCTTATTTTGTAACCATTCAACCATCTCATGTTCCACCTGCCTTTCCACCCTTATTGGGCGATTTTAATAGAAAAACTATTTCACTATTTGCTCACCAATGGAGCTTCACCATGTAATCCGGCAAAAATTTGAGAGGCTGCGCAGAATCCAAAAAAATTCTCAAAAAAACTTCAGTTTGTAACCTCAAAAGAGAAGCTACGATTCTGAATGAGTGGGAAAAACCACATAAATGATTGACATTTAGTCACTTACTACTTAAAATAGGCTATAGTAGGAATTGTCGCCGATCTTCAGGATACAGAAGAGATGGTATATCGAGATCAAACGAGTATGGGCGGAACCGGGGGCGTATTCCTTACAACCCATTGGTCTTTGATCGAGGATTCCAAATCCGATGATGACAGAAGCCGGGCGCTTATAGGCCTGTTGCTCGATCGATATTGGAAACCTGTGTATTTCTATCTGCGCCGCAAAGGCCACAACAACGAAGAAGCCAAGGATTTGACGCAGGGCTTTTTTCATGAGATTGTCCTGAATCGTGGCCTTATTCAAAGGGCCGACCAGTCCAAAGGACGCTTCCGCTCCTTTCTTCTGCACGCCTTAGAGCAATATCTTATCGATGAAAGACACAAACAGACGGCACAGAAACGCATCCCGAAAGACAAGCTCGTCCCCCTGGATACCATCGAAGGGCCTGTTTTTCTTCATGTTCATCCGGATATGACAGCCGAGGAGTCGTACAACTACGGCTGGATGTCGGCGCTGCTTGATCGTGTTCTGTCGGATGTCGAGACAAAATGCCACGAGCAGGACATGTCAATACACTGGAATATCTTTAACGATCGGGTTGTGCAGCCCATCTTAAAACAACAAGCCTCTCCTTCTTTAGAAGACATTTGCAAGAAATACTGTATTTCGGACCGAAAAAAAGCTTCCAATATGACAATCACCGTAAAGCGGTGTTTTCAGGCCGTTTTGCAGGAACATGTCCGTAACACGGTGATTTCGGATGAACAGACACATGAGGAATTGCAGGAAATCATGCAATTTTTTCCAAAATCCGCGCAGCATTTGAAATAATGGCCGGATTTAATAATAGGTGCAGGAATAGTACCTTGTGAATTCGTGTTGATGCTGTAAACAAACAGAAGCCGGTTGAATGGCATCTGAATATAGCGTGATTTGGGTATTGAAGATTATGAGCAAGGATTTTACATCCGGAGCGGAACCTGAGCAACTGCGGCAGCTTTTTTCTATCGGTCTGGATGAATCGCCCTCCGAGCAGCAGACAGACCGCACAGCTTCTTTGGATATATTCATGGAAAAGCCTGGCGGTCGTCTTGGGCGCTACAAATTGCTCAGTATTCTGGGTGAAGGAGGCATGGGTATAGTGTACCTGGCCCAGCAGCATCAGCCTGTAAAACGCCAGGTTGCGATTAAGATCATTAAGCCCGGCATGGATTCGAAGCGGGTCATCGCCCGTTTTGAGGCGGAACGTCAGGCCCTGGCTTTACTGGATCATCCGAATATTGCACATGTCTATGATGCTGGCACAACGGAAGCCGGCCGGCCTTATTTTGTGATGGAGTACGTTAAAGGCTTATCTATCACAGAGCATTGTGACCACCACAAGCTCACTCTCGAGGACCGACTTCAACTGTTCCAGCAGGTCTGTCAGGCCGTCCAGCACGCTCATCAGAAAGGGATCATCCACCGCGATATTAAACCCTCCAATATCCTGATCGCCCGCCGGGACGGGCAGGCGGTTCCAAAAATCATCGACTTCGGAGTAGCCAAGGCCCTCAGTCAGCCGCTGACTGAACGGACGCTTGCCACTGAATACAGCCAACTGTTGGGCACGCCGGAGTATATGAGTCCGGAACAGGCGGTTGGGACCGGCGAGGATATCGACACACGCTCCGACGTCTATTCCTTGGGCGTTCTGCTCTATGTCCTGCTGACCGGCGTCTTGCCGTTCGACTCCGGGACGCTTCGCGAAGGCGGAATTGAAACCATTCGAAAGATCATTCACGAAACCGATCCCAAAACTCCGAGCACTCGCCTGACTAAACTGGGCGAGGAAGGTAAAAAGCTCGCTGAGAACCGCCGGACCGAAATTCATACTTTAGCCAAATATCTAAAGAAGGAACTCGAATGGATTCCACTCAAGGCCATGCGTAAGGAACGGTCGGAGCGTTATCGCTCGGCCTCAGAACTTGCCGACGATATCGACAACTACCTGAAAGGAACTCCACTGATTGCCGGGCCGCCGGGGACGAGTTATAGATTGAAGAAGTTCGTCCGACGGAATCGCGTATTAGTAGGAGGCATTACCGCGGTAATGATTGTCCTTATTACAGGAGTCATAGTTTCTACAATCTTAGCCATTGGCCAGTCTCGCGCTCTATCAGATAACCAACTCATTGTTGACTTTCTCGAAAACGACCTTCTGGCGGCCGAACAGGTCAATTTAGATGAAACAAAGTTCATCTATGCCACAGATAAAGCTTCCAAGAGCCTTGTTGCAGGTAAGTTCAAAGACAACCCACTAATTGAGGCACGAATGAACCTGATACTCGGCAAGACATATATGAGACTGGGAGAGTACGAAAAGGCAGAGCAACACACCCGAAATGCGTCTGAAATCTATCAGCAGCAATTAGGCCAGAAGCATCCTGATACACTGGTGGCGATGAGGCAAATCGCATGGATTTGTCATAAACAGGGTCGGTCTCACGAGATGGAGCTGATTTACACCAGAGTACTTCAGCTCGGGCAAGGCGTCTTGAGTGTGAAAGGGCAAGTGAATATAAAGAATATGCTTGGCGCGGCATACATTGGCTTGGGTGAATACAAGAAAGCTGAGTCATTGTATGATGAGATATTACAGATAGCGCAGAGCGATGTTACGATAGAACCTCTGATACTTCATTGGATCAAGCACAACCGGGCAATTTCGTATCTCAACCAAGGCCGATACGACGAGGCAGAGCAAGGTTTCAAGGAGTTAATCAGAACGGATGAAGATCGTGAGGATCTTCGCAGTTCCAATCCCGCCCTTAAGAGGTCACTGGGTGTGACATATAGAATGCAAGGTCGATACGAAGAAGCCGAGCGGCTCTTTGAGGAGGCATTGGAGGCTATCCGTCAGCAACAGGGTAATGGCCACCCACTGACTCTGCTGGCCTTATTGCCTCTGGCGGAGCTTCACATAGAGCAAGAGCATTACTTAGAGGCTGATAATTTATTGCAAGAGGCGATGCCGATTGCCCGGCAGAAAATAGGTCAGGAAAGACAAACAACGCTTAGTCTTGTGAATGCTTATGCCGTGGTCCTCACAAATCAAAAGCAATACGACCAGGCAGAGAAATTCTTTGATGAGGCATTGAAGGGCAAGCAGCGCGAGTTAGGCAACGACCATCCGGATACGCTGCAAACCTTTAACGATTACGGCGTCCTCCGTCGCGAGCAACATCAATACGACAAAGCAGAATCTTTGCTTCGCCAGGCATTAGACGGCAGACAGCACAAGCTGGGTAAAGACCATCCCGCCTGCTTCGAGTCTATGCACGAACTGGCAGTACTATACAAAGAGCAAGCTCGATACGAAGAAGCAGAGAAATTTCTTCTCGAAGCCATCGAAGGCCGCCGTCTCAAACTCGGCGATAAACATCCACACACCATAGAATCTATGAACAGCCTAATCGCCCTCTACGAAGCCCGGAACAAACCGGAAGAAGCCGAAAAGTGGCGAGCAAAACTACCTGCTGATGCAAATCTGAAGCAATAGTCTTGCTTCTCACTTTGGTTCTTATTGTTAGTATTTTTGAGAATTTTTCAAAAAATCATCAGCATTTACGGTGTGAGAATCGCTTTATATCTATCCGGAAGTGGATTTTGACTTATTTTCACAAAGAATCGGCAAAAAAAAGTTAAAATACTCAAGAAATAGCGTCAAGTTTGGCCTTTTCGTTGCACTTACTAAATAGGAGTCAATGATTAACTATATAGAGTATGATGAATTAGTCAGGAAAGCACAGCTTGGCGATAAGGAGTGTCTAAATCGCCTGGCTGAGGCGGCGAGGGTACATCTACGTGAATATGTACTCCGCCTGACTTTAAGAGAAGATTTGACGCAGGATATTGTTCAGGAGAGCATTCTGGAAATGTTTAAGGTATTTGACAAATTGAAAAGTGCCGAGAAGTTTTGGTCCTGGCTGGACGGTATAGCTTTCAACAAGATTCGCCACCACTACGGCCGGCAGTGGCGGCATAAAACGATTCCTATTTCCGATATCGACCGCCAGATCGCGATAGGGGACAGTCAAAGCGCCCTGGCCGAGATGATAAACCGGGAATTGAAGCAAATCGTTCTTGTATCGATGCGGGAACTATCGCCCAGTCACAGGGCCGTATTGACCATGCGATGTTACAAAGACATGCCGTATTCGGAGATTGCCAGGTTGATGGGATGTACGGAGTTTGGCGCCCAGGCATTGTTCTATCGGGCGAAGAAGGCCCTGGCGAAAAAACTGTCCCGTCACGGGCTCGGCAAGGGATACCTGCTGACGGCTTTGGTGTTATTCGGAAAGCTCACGGCTTCAACCGAGGCTGCCGCTGCGAATATATCGATAACGGCCGCGACTCTCAAGATTGGTGCTGCGGCTTCTTTAGCAGCGATAGTAACAAGCAAAACCGTCATCGTTTCGCTGGTCACAACCGCCGGTATCGCCGCAGGTACTGTGGCTATGACGCTTGGAACGGACAAGATCGATATCGGGCCGGAAAGAATTAATGCGCAAACTTCCTTAAATTCGCCGGGCCGGACCGAAGCGGGCAAGGATATGGAGCAATGCTGGTATTTCTTTCCTGAAGGCCCCGGCAGGCCTGTGATGATACGACTGCTGAAATTTAACGCTTCCGGCAAAAACTCTTTCTGCCGGAACCTTCAAAATCAACATGCTAACTATTATTATGACAAAGACACTGTCTACATAAACAATTTTCGCACATACAATCCCGACCTGTCTGTAGCAAGACTGCCAACGGACAGCGAGGATTTGAGCCGGTTCATTTCTCAGGTTGAGGGCGGGCAGGCCGATATGGAACGTGTTTCCAGCACGAACAAGGGGCTGCTTGTAATCTCCAAACACAGCAGCGAGTACGGCGACAGAATCTGGAGGACGGACCGCCACTTCAATGTTCTGGATGAGGAATATTTCCAGTTCGACTGGCCGCAAAATGCGCGAGTCGTTGACAATCGGGACGAAATGCACAAGCGGGGCTGGACGTATTTCAGAATTACCGGCATGGTAAATGGGCTGCAAGTATCAGGAACCGGGCGGATGCCGTTTGTATATGCGGCAAGCGGGCAATCCGGCCCATGGCTTAATTTACAGCTCGCAAACGGCACAAGGATTGTTGACAGTGGGGCCGGGGCTTGCCTCTTCGACGCAGACGGAAAAGCAGTTGCAGCGTACAAAGCCGGCAGTTTCTTCAAAGGATTGGGGCGGCCCTGGATGGGGCTGCATACGATTGATACCGTGCGACGGGATGCGGCTGAAAAGCAGGTGTGGTTTGAAACCAGACGCTTGCCGGGCGGCGATAAAGCAGAAGTTGTCTTAACGCAAGAGCAAACCAGGCTGGTCTATACCATCGATATGGAAAGCGATGTAATCGAGAAAATCGCGTTTTCAACAGAAAACGGCGGAGAAGGTGAGCTGGAATTTTCATACCTGCAGAATATCGATAATCCCGGCAACGAATTTACCTCGCCGAGGGTCGGAAGTTACCGTAGACCACAGCAGAATCCGCCGGGCATGTTGTGGCTTGCGACATTAATTAATAATCACCGGTGAATTGCATCCTTTGGAAAAGAACATAGAGCAGAAAGGAAGGTGCATAATGGCTCTCAAAACAAATGTTATGACAAAACTGGCAATTTTAGTATTTTTCGCAGCACTGGTTGGCGTTGCAACCTTCGCAGGAGGTGGGTTTGGAGAAGAGACTCTCGCCCGGAATTACTTTTATGTCGATGCGGTTCACGGAAATGATGAATACGTGGGATTAAGCCCGGCGACAGCGTTCGCAACCATTCAAAAGGCTATCGATATGGCCGTGGACGGCGATATTGTTGTGGTCTATCCGGCACTGTACGAGGAAGAAATCAATTTTCTGGGCAAAGCGGTCATCGTGCAGGGTGTCGCTTTAAGTACTGCCGGCATACCTGTGCTCCAGAATCCCGATGATTTTGCAGTCTCGTTCTATAGTGGCGAGGGTCCTGATAGTATCCTGAAGAATTTCATTATAAAAAACAGCTTCATGGCAGTCTTCATCGCCGGCAGTTCTCCGACTATCAGCAATCTTACGATAGTGGACAACATGAACGGCATCGAAGCCTACGTGGGCTCAGAGCCGAATATCAGTAACATTATTTTCCGGAACAACGCAGGTGGTGACCTTTTCGGATGCCAGGCACGGTACAGTTGCATCAGCGAAGACGTTAAAAGCGGAGACAATATCACCGCCGATCCACTCTTCGTCGATCCGGAAAACGGTGATTATCACCTGCGCTCTAATCGGGGCCGGTATTGGACCGAGCATAACGTCTGGATCCTCGACCGAGTGTCCAGCCCCTGCATCGACAGCGGCGATCCGAGCGCCGATCCATTGGACGAGCCGATACCCAACGGCAGACGAATCAATATAGGCGCTTATGGCGGCACGGTGCAGGCCAGCATGACACCGGACCCGCTGCCTGGCCAGGCATTCAATCCAAATCCTGTCAACGGGGTTGTCTGGGTGGATATACATGCCAAATTGAGCTGGAACCCCGGTTCAGATGCTGTCTTGCATGACGTTTATTTCGGAACTGAGAATCCCCCGCCGTTTGCATCCAGCCAGACCACGACACAGTTCGATCCCGGAAGGATGGGTAATGATACTGTGTATTACTGGCGCGTCGATGAGACCGACAACGAGGGCAATAAAACGGTGGGCGCCATCTGGATGTTCTCGACAACTACCTCACCGCCGCCAAAAGGCAGGGGTTGCTTCATCGCGGAGACCGGCGTCTGGGTGGACGGGACACTTGTTTCAATATCAAATGTCACCGTGAGACGTAACGTCGGCCGGATTGAAGGTGCTGCGATAATGAATTCGTCGATGACGCTGCCGTATCTGGGTAAAGTCCAGGAGCTGCAAGAGCATGAAGGCACATTCGAATGTCATGATATTTTGCTTCAAAGCGGTAATCGCATTGGTGTGGCCGAGTGCCATTACTTTTTAACCGAATCGGGCGACTGGGTTGCCGTACAAAATCTCAAGACGGGCACGAAACTGCAAACACCGAACGGCTCGATTGGAATTGTTAGCGTAACCAAGAGACAGGTGCCGTATGTGGGCAAGGTTTACAATCTCAAGGTAGAAGGTTCGGACCGGTATCTGGTAGGCGAGGACGCGATTATAGTACGTGATTATTAAGAGCGACTAATAGAATTATCATTTGTTTATGGTAGGGTGTGCAACTTGTTGCACACGCGGTTTTGATAGGATTCTGGCCCGCGCCGGCCCAATCCGCGTGGGCAAGAATGGAATTTGCCCACCCTACACGAAGCAAAGGTTTTAGGCAGGTGATGATAAGATGCAAGCCGACGAATCGCTTGATGGTGGAAGTATGCTGCGGCTGTATCGGCCGGGGTATCAATACAGAATCATTATCTTCGTTGAAGGGATAGAAAGATGCGAAGCAAGGTAAATTATATCAGATGGCTGCTGTGCGCACTGTTTCTGCTGGCGGCGTCATGCACGGCTGCGACGGGCAGGGTAATTTACGTTGACAGTGACGCCATTGCTGTATTTGACGGCTCAAGCTGGGCGTTGGCCTACCGGACTCTCCAGGATGCTATTGCCAATGTGCGGCCCGGCGACGAAATCCGGGTCGCAGAAGGCATATATAAGCCCAATCGACAGACTGCATACTCACCAGGTCGGGGAGGAGGAACAACTGAGATAACTGAATCGGATGACAGGACGGCGACTTTCGAGCTGATTAATGGCGTAACGTTCAAAGGCGGCTACGCGGGGTATAGCGAATCGTATCCCGATGTGCGTGACTTCAACCTGTATGAGACCATCCTGAGCGGCGACCTGGAGGACAATGACGTCTATATATTCAGACCCGGGGACTTGACGGGTGAATCCAGCAGGGCCGAGAACATCTACCACGTCGTGACCGGCAGCGGGACCGCCATACTCGATGGATTTACCATCACCGGCGGCAATGCCAATGAATCTCCTAATTCTAAAGGTGGAGGATTTTATAACCAGTACGGCGTAGTGGAGATTATCAACTGCACATTCAGAGCCAACTCGGCAAAGAATGACGGCGGGGCAATATACAACGAATTGAGTAATACAAGCCTGACCAACTGCACTTTCATCGGCAACTCAGCCGGATATGATGGCGGCGGAGTATGCAACAATAAGAGCAATCCAAGTCTGACAAACTGCACTTTCATCGACAACTCGGCCGTGGACAGTGGTGGAGGAATGTTCAACGACCAGAGCAATCTGTGGCTGGATGGCTGTACATTCAGCGAAAACTGGGCGCAAAACGGAGGTGGAATGCACAACTATCGGAGCAATCCAAACCTTACTAACTGCACATTCAGCGAGAACTCGGCGCGTTATGGCGGCGGCATTTACAACAATAATGAAAGCAATCCAACCTTGACCAAATGTATATTCCACAGGAACTCGGCGACCGATTACGGCGGCGGGATATATAGTTTCGATAGTGAACTGAACCTGAGTAACTGCATATTCACCGGGAATCATGCCCGGCTTTACGGTGCCGGGATGTCCAATAACAGCAGTAAACCGGTTCTGACCAATTGCACGTTCGCCGGGAACTCGGCACCGAATGGAAGTTCCCTGGTCTGCAACTCTCGCAGCGCTATGAGCACCGTCGCGATAATCAACTGCATTTTTTGGGGCGGCGGCGACGAAATATGGGTAAATGACCGCTCGACAATCGATATTTCTTACAGCAACATCATATATGATAGGCAAGACGGCACAGGCAACATTGATGTCGATCCGCTTTTCGCAGACCCGAATGGCCCGGATAACATCCCCGGCACAGAAGACGACGATCTGCGGCTCACTCCATTGTCGCCCTGTATTAATTCAGGTGAACCGAGCTATGTGTCCGCGCCAAACGAAACGGACTTTGAGGGAAGCCCGCGCGTAATCGCAGGCCGTGTGGATATGGGCGCCTATGAGTTCCTGGGTATAATATATGTCGATAATTATGGCCTCGACGAACCCGGGCAAATAGACCTTCTGGAGGATGGGTCCGAAGCACACCCGTTCAACACAATCCAGAAAGCCATTAACATAGCACATGACGGGCAGACGATTCTTGTCCGGCCGGGAGTGTATCCCAAGATCGATTTTATGGGTAAGGCTGTAACAGTTGCCGGAACCGAAGGCGTCGCCCTGATCGAGGCCTGGTCGGCTGGCGGCCGAACAGCCGTCCAGAAGGAAGATGCAGTCACTTTCCATACGGGTGAAGGGTCCGGCAGCGTGCTAAAGAACTTCATCATCAGAAACAGCGGTATAGCGATATCCCTCAACTACGGCAGCAGCCCAACGATTACCAACCTGACGATAGTGGATAACGATTTCGGCATAGCAGCTTATGAGAATTCGAATCCCGACATTAGCAATTGCATTTTCTTCAACAACAGAGATGGCGACCTGTTCCAGTGCCAGGTCCGGTATAGTTGTCTTGAAGACGAGGGTCGGGGCCGGGGCAATATAAGCGGCAATCCGCTGTTTGTCGATGCAACCAACGGTGATTACCATTTGATGAGCGAAGGCTGGCGCTGGAATACAAACAATACAAACAGCGAATCCTGGACCTACGACGATGTTACGAGTCGATGTATAGATGCAGGCGATCCGGCCTCGTCATTGGGCAACGAGCCGTTGAGCGTGCCGCGGGATCCCGACAATAGATTCGGTGTAAATCTGCGCATCAACATGGGAGCTTACGGCGGAACGTGCCAGGCCAGTATACCTCCGCATAACTGGATTCCGGAATATGAAACCGATCCGCCCGTACCCGATCCCGCCCAATGGGCACCGAACGGTGAGCCGCGAGAAGTCAATGCCTGGGGCGGAACATTCGATTATTCGGTACAGATGACGGCGGCCGAGGCAACGGATGTCAGCGGGCCGGTCGAGTATTTCTTCGAGTGTACTACGGAGGCCGGCTTCAGCAGTGGATGGCAAAGCTCGCGTGATTACGAAGTCCTTGTCGGCAGGGCGGGGCAGGGCAACCGTTTCCGTGTAAAAGCACGCGATCAGTTCGGCAACGAAACCGAGTGGTCCGAGGAGTTGTCGACTAATTAGATGCAGGACAGAATAAATCTTAAAAGATTTTATTGATAACTATTCGAGAAATGGATATTATACTGAGAGAGTAATATATGCGAATGCGGAGTTATAATGTACGGCGGAACTGTGCCAAAACCTGTTGGCCGCCGGGCCGGAATACGTCGTGTGAGAAATAAGTCGCCCGGAAGTTTTACGCTAATTGAGTTGCTGGTGGTAATTTCCATCGTCGCTTTGTTAACCCAACTTTCGCAGTTAGGGGGTGGAATCACGATTATTTAAAATTTTTCCC
>CAZHBL010000025.1:0-21286 GCA_964530105.1 uncultured Pirellulales bacterium
CCAGCGCTTTTGCATAAAGCTCATCGAGAATATCATCGCTCGGCTTGCCGTAGGATCCAATAAGCGGAATCCCCAGCGGTGGCGTAATATTGACCTTCCCGCACCCGCCCTTAAGCTCCGCCCGAACAACGGGGCAGAAAATATGAAGGATTAGCAGAATGACCGAGGCTGTCGTGAGGAAATATCTCGTAGGGTGTGCAACTTGTTGCACACGCGGATTCAATCGGGCTGTAACATGTTGTCGTAGTCCGCGTGGGCAAAGAACGGAATTTGCCCACCCTACCTGCTGAATATCCTCGAAGGTCGAATTCTCCGGCATTCGCGATATCACTTCACATGCCTTTTGTTTTATGGTCATAGCTAACTCCTAACTGCAACTGGCAATCCAAAGATATTCTACGACATTCTCCACCCGCAGGCAAGACGGATAGGTAATCGGGCAACGCGGAAAAATAGCCTCGAAGGTTAATCTACGAATTGGTTTGGGGAGTCTTTACAAACTCTTAGCGTACCTTTGGAAGAATATGCAGAATAGCTAGCTGAGGGATATTGCTGGTGCATCCTCTTGTTGCCAATGTCAAAAGCTATGTCATCTATATCGTTTGCAATCTCGTTCCATGCCGCTTCAAGAATCCTTTTTCCCTCAAGAGGAATGGGTGGGACATTGAGGGTACAGTTCTCGACATCTGCACTAACAGTATCGATGGCATTCAGGTAACATTGGGCAAGTCCTACTATGTTTATACATACGTTTCCTTCTGAGTCTTTACTGAAGATTCTATCCTGTTCCGGATATCTATATTCAACAAAATATATGAGTCCAATCTTTGGCATACCTTGATGAGCAACTCCACATCTGACCGTGCTGTATAAGAATTTAGCCAACAATTCAGGGATACTCATTTTTTCTATCATGAATTTGACAGATCGATGTTTGCTATTCCTTGGCCCAAAACCATAAAGAATGCCACCCAAATTATCTATTCCATTTACAATTACTTCCAAAAGCGGACCCGCACAGTCAAGTTTTGCTTCCAGAAGTGCGCAAACATCTAATCTACTATATTTGAGAACCGAGCGTTCAAAAAAAGCCTTCCCTTCTTTTGTAAACATGTGATTGCTCCACAGAAACTCTCTTTGGATTAGATTGTACTTGTCTTTCTTTAATCCTGGATCTTAATTTGGACTTGTGTATTGACATGTGCCGAATGAATTTATCTCATTCATTTATTATAGTTTTTTGTTTATTTACAGTTTGTGCGAAAGGGATTTAAGTTATTACCAATCCGCGATAAACTGCACAAGTCTCCGTATGACATCGATCTCTTTTTTCTCCTTCACTCTGTCTATTTATAAAAACGGAGTCGAAAGTATTTAGATACACGTGACCATTCCTTTCAATCACTTTCTGTAGAGAAGCCGGATATCTTGTTATAGAATGGTAAACGACCGTTCTCTTTAGAGAATCGCTGAATCCAATACTCCTCCCATTTTATTTGAAGATCGGGATCAGCGATGATCGAATACTCGACTATGTCAAAATCCCACTCTTGGCGGTTAGGGGATGATAAGCGTTTTTTGATGTTACCTCGTCCAATGTATACTATTTCACCATCCTCGCGAACATAGCGGTAGATGCCATTCGCATCTGACGGGATATTGGCAGATTCACGAGCTTTTCTCTCTTCAAACGCGGGACACAATTGTATTACCCACATTTGCCCTTCTTTTCTTGGATTATAGAAGCGTCTGTCCGGAATGGGCAATTTAGAAATACTTCTAATCCACGGATGGTCACGTAGGACGCCTGCTGAACAAAAAAGCCCCGTGCGTTTTTTCCCCTTCTTATCTGAGCTGGCACGAGATAAGGCAAAGGAATCAGGCCTATCATCAGGTGTAAATTCGAAACCCAATCTACGAGTTTCTTGATCGATGTGAACTATGACTCGTTTTTCCGGGCCAATTTCTGCAAGTCTGGTAAACATTGCATTGAAGGAAATATGATCGCTTGATATTGAAACGAATGGTTTGTCGCTCCCTTGGAATCTATCTTCCCTCTTAACTATCTGCCATGCCATTTTTCTCTCCTCTACTTATAGAATTTGTAGAATCAAAGGTGTCCGGTACTTTTCCTGGGAGACGACGTGCTCTGATGCTGCGGATCTTGCCTCCACAAAGGATTATCCTTCAATGCCTGCTGTATTTGCTCTTCAATTTGCGCGGCGCTCAAACCGGCGTAGGTACGGGACAGTTCCTCTCGTCGCTTTCGCATGAAGGCCACGGCATCAAATGTCTTCTTCTTCATGTAGCACCAGATATTTCTCTTTTCTTGCCTGCTCAAGGTCTTTCATAGATTAGTTTTCCTTCCCTGACGGCATGAGAGATGATATATCTTCAATCAATTGTCTGGATATGCTTACCACATTTATCCCTTTTCGATTACTCTGCCAAGTTCAATAGCTGCCTATCTGTTCATATTCGCATTATACCAAATAACTGAAAGATACAAATTCTTATTTTCCCCGTGAACTTAATAAATCATTCTGAGCGAAACGCAATGAAGCGAAGAATCTACCATTGAAATAATCCCTCCGCTGCCCAGATGCTTCGCCTCTGGCTCAGCATGACAATGTAAAACAGCCAGATTGAGTTGTATAATTGAGATTGGAGATTATAATGGAGCTTTCAGATAACTGTCAAGTTTGGAGAGAACGCCGAATGAAAGGGTTTGAAAATGGCTAAGAACAACTTAACAAGACGGCAATTCATCGCCGCGGCGTCGGCCGGCTCGCTCGCCGGGGTCGTCTCAAGAACCATTCCGAGCTACGCGAACATCACGAAGAAGGCGGGTAAGCTGGCAATACTCGGCGGCGAACCGGTCAGGAAGAACAAAAGCTGGCCGAGCTGGCCGTACTGTGACGACGGCGTCGTGGACTCGATTGTAAAAACGACCAAGAGCAGAATCTGGTGCAGGATCCAGTCGGCCACGGGAACGGTGCCCACGCTTGAGAAGAAATTCGCAAGCCTGATAGGAGCGAAGCTTTGCGTGGTGACCGGATCCGGCACACAGGCGCTGCACACCTGTGTCGAGGCGCTCGGCATCGGACCCGGCGACGAGGTCATCACGTCACCCTATACCGATCCGGGGACGATTGCTTCGATTCTGTCGGCACGGGCGCTGCCGGTTCTGGCCGACCTTGACCGCGACTCGTTCCAGCTCGATCCCGTTGACGTCGAGAAGCGAATCACCGAAAACACCAAAGCGATTATGCCGGTGCACATGATGGGCCAGCCGTGCGATATGGACAGCATTATGGCCATTGCGAAAAAACACAATCTGAAAGTCATCGAAGATGCTGCTCAGGCGCATCTTGCCGAGCATCGGGGCAGAAAACTCGGCACGATCGGCGACGTTGGATGCTTCAGCTTCCAATCGAGCAAGACCATCGCCTGCGGCGAAGGCGGTGCCGTGGTCGGAAACGATGAAGAGCTTATGGACAAGTGCTATACCGTCCACAATCACGGCACATCCCGCCGGGGCCTCACCGAGGTGGCCGGGCCGAAGTACCGCATGAACGAATTCGAGGCGGCCGTCCTGCTTGGGCAATGGCCCGGCATTTTAGAACGCTACCAGCGCCGGAACGAAAACGCCACTCATTTAACATCGAGACTCAAAGACGTGCCGGGCATACTCCCGCAAAAGCTCTACGACGGCACCAATAGCGGCTCGTGGTATCTCTACCCCATGAGCTATCGAAAGGAGCACTTCAACAATGCAGACCGCAGCAAATTTCTCAAAGCCGTCGCAGCCGAGGGAGTCAGTCTCAGCCCGTATATCGCAAAGGGACTGCATCGCGAACCGTGGATAGAGCACATCCTGAACCGGCCGGTCTATAAGAAAATGTTTTCCCCGCAGAGGCTTGAAGAATATCGCCGACAGGTTTCGTGCCCGGTCTGCGACCAGGTCTGTCAGGAAATGGCAATGATTTGGGCTTCCGGCCCGCTGCTCGCGGAAAGAGAAGACATGGACAATATTGCCGATGCCATTATCAAGGTTTACGAGAACCGCGACAAGCTAAGCTCGATATAATTACCGCTGAATCTTCACTTGAGCGAGAAGTTCCAGGGCGTGGCTGATAATTATCTCGCCGGCGCCTTTTGCGAGATTGGTGCCCGAAACAACCTCGTAACCACCCTGCTCGTATGCCTGGCTGTGGCAAACGTAGCCAATGGTATCGTTACTCAACTCGGCGATAATAAGGCTCTCAAGTCCGGCCTTTTTCTTTATCTCGAGTCCGATTTCCACAAGAATCTCGCCGGGCAGTCCAAGGATATAAATATCACCGATTCTGAGGACCTGAATCTCCGTCGTAATGTGCGTCTTGTTTTTGTCGGCGTCGATGATCCTGTCCGGCGAAAGATCCCGCCTGATAGGCAGTGTGACTTCTTGTGTCTTCGCCTTTATGTCGATGTCACCAGACGTCTGAACGAACTGGACCCGCCGAATGGCTTCACCCGCCAAAGCTCTGCCGATCTCGTAACGCGGCTTTCTGCCTCGCCTGAGCGGTACGATATCGCCTGCCGTGCCGGATGTGAACAGGCAGACGCCTCCTTCGAGCTGCTCGACAACTCGCATCATTTCGCCGGGATAGTCGGCTGAGATAGAATAGAACCAATCGGTAAAAGCGCTGCCGCTGACGGCATGACAGGCAAAATTAACCATCGAGCCGATGATATGACCTTCGGTATTCTCAACCCTGACTACCCAGGCTTCCGGATCAACCGGGCCGAATGTTAATGCAGGTCCTTCCGGCGGAAAAGTAAACGTGACACTAACCGAACCGTCGGAACTTCGTTGTATCTTTCGGGTGGTTGTAACTTCGAGTGGGAGGCTGAATGTCGTTTGAACAGAGCCGTCGGCTCTTGTGGGCCTGCGGTTAAATACGATTTCGGGAATATCGCCCTTGACGGCACCGATTTTCACATCCTTCATTCTCTTGTGCGCGAGAAACGCAGAGTCCGCTATCTTCTTAACAAGGGTCTGTACGTAAGAAGCATCGACCGTATTATCCGAGTCTTCCGGCCCCATTTTCGACTCAGAATATATCTTCGGACCGAAATGAGTATGCGTGGCACAAATCATAACGTTCCGTTCGGGTATACTGATCTTGTCATTCAGAATATGTCGCACCTGATTCGTAATCTGGAGTGGGACCCACAAAAGATCTACCGAAATTATCGCTATGCTGTTACTGCCGTTATCGAGAACCAGCGCCCTGGCATAAAGCTCGTCGATTACGCCGTCGCTGGGTTTGTCCCGGCCGCCATAACCCGAAAGCCATACCTCAACGGGCGGCGTGATATCCACCTTTGCACAGCCCCCTTTAAGAGCCGCCCGGCTCGCAGGGCAAAAAACAGCTTCGCATATCAAAATCACCATGAACAGCAAATGAACTTTGAAGAAAAACCGATTTCTCATGATTCTAATCCCTCAAAATTTCCAAATGCATGGTCTTTTGGGTTTTGTACTACCTGTGTATACCGGACACAAACTACCTCTCGTTGCTTTTATTATATTGTTCGGCTCAGTAATTATATAAGGCGCAATAAACTTAATCAATCATCGCTTGAGGTAGGTCAATTATTATTTGTAGCTTTGAGGGAGAATTTGGTATTATATCCTGATTATACGGTTCAGGGGTGTTACGATGTGCGGCATCCGCGACATTCCGGCTAATCGCCAAAAAATGACAAATTTGGAAAGGTATACGCATTATGAAATCTGATCGAGACATTGGCAGATACGGATTGTTTTTATGTAATATGGCATTTATTCTGCTGCTGGTAATGGGCATGAGCACACAGGCGGCCGGCGGTGATGAAAAGACTGCGAACACACTGATATGGGATACGATGTCACCTTTTGGCGATTCAGTCGATTTGCAGAGTCGAACAGGTTGGAAGATTGTCCCCACCAACCTTTTTACGCTCGAACGTGACCCGGTGGCTGCGGAATCGGATCCCGGTTACTCCGGCAGGGAATACGCTTTTAATGGGGATGCCGTGGTGGAAAATGAGCATTTAACTGTGGTGTTCCACTCCAAGAAAGGCTGCGTAGCGGTCTATTCGAAAGCGGATACAAACGGTAAAAAGCTGGAGTTCGTACCACTTGAGCTTAAAGGCAAGCCGGCAAGAATAACACGCTGTTTGATTTTGCAGAATACGAGCCAGGATGCGGCTCTGCAAGTAACCTTCTCCGGCGAAGGAAAGAACCTCTCGGCTATTTTTGCAATTGACAGTACCGGGATTGTCGATATTCAGCCGGGTGAAGATATGAAAGGTATAAGCCTCATTAGTTCCATCGAGTATGGAATCGTGCCGAGCTTCATCGGTGACGATTTGATATTCAATCCGGACGATTATGCTTCGACCAATACGCTTTGCATTCCTGCGGATAACCTTTTCGTCGGATTGCTTGCCGGGCAAAACGATATGATGGTTGTCACCTGGCCAAAGGGTAACCAGCAAATGAAACTTATGCTGGGGGACAATCAACAAAAGTCGCGACTTGTCGAATCGGTAGACTTTGAAAACGATGGCAAGAGTTTGTACCTGGCGGTACTAAGCGCGCCGGGCATCTGGCACAAAGAAGAATTGAAGCCGTCATACCTGGAAACGAACGTCACAATTGACTGGAAAAGACCCTTCCATGCAAAATGGATAACTCAGCTTTCCGAAGGCCGAGTGCAGGCTACTTATGCATTCAAAGAATCCGAAAGCAGAATCTGGCGGGGCGTCATAGGCTTCTATACCTGGCCCGTCTGGTTCAGTAATGACGAAGCCTGCTATCGTCTCAGCAAGAAAATACCGCCGAAGGGCGAATCGATTATCTACTTTTTAGAGAGGATGGATACTCCCGATTCGGTTATCACTCCCGTCGATATAATGAAGATGACGCTGGGCAGGCAGATGTCCGATGCTTTACTGGATGTTACGGGCCGCAAGCTCAGAACGCATCATCGAAGGGGCGGCGAAGGTGTTCATCGCGCCTGCACGTGCGGCTGCACCGAAGCGATACAGGCTGTATTTGACGCCAGCCAGGAAGTGCAGAGGAAAGAATATGTCGAAGGGGCGGTCGATGATATGGTCTTTTTCGTTACTCAGCACATGGGGCGAATCGGCGAATATCAGGCTTTCGTCCGTGACATGATGGAGTTTTTGAATCAAGAGCGAAAATCCGTCGGCGATTTGAAGCCGTACCTCGATAAGATGGAGGAAATAGCGCAGGAGATACCGCAGGAATATCAGAACAAACAGGAAGTTATAATGAGCCTGAAATACGCCGGCGAGCTGGCCCGGCAGACCAAAGCCCTGACGCTAAAGAAGCAGCCGTCGAACCTGAAGGCTTACGAAGATCTGAGTATTAAATGGCGGCGGATGGGCGGGGCACAGGACGACCTTGTCGCCCAATGTCACAGGATAACCAGAAAGCTCTTCCAGGAAGCCGGTTATGAATGCACAAGTTCACCTAAGGCTGTTGAAATAGCCCAACAAATCAGGACTCGCTGCCGGCAGTGTCTTAGAAACTCCGACGGCTACGAAATATGGCCGGACTATTGAAAAATCTTTAAGAACAAAAATGAAAATTCAGGAAATCTAACATCATGAAACGTTATATTTTAATCGTACTTCTATTACCTGTAAGCATCGTTCTATTTCAAAGCTGCAAACAAAAGACTCCGGAGAATGCATCGAGTGAGACCAAAAGTCCGGCCCAGACAAAGACCGAATCCGACACGGGGATGGTCCTGCTTCCGGGCGGAACATTTACGATGGGGGATAAAGATGAGATAGATTCTCCGCCTCACGAAGTCACCGTCAGCGCGTTCTATATCGATAAGTATTTAGTGACGCAGGGTCAATACGAAAAACTGATGGGCGACAATCCTTCCCGCTGGAAGTCAAAGACGAATCCCGTCGAGCAGATGCGCTGGTCCGATGCGGTAAAATACTGCAACGCCCGCTCAAAGGCCGAGGGCCTTGAGCCTTGCTACGATCTGAATACATGGAAATGTAATTTCGCCGCTAATGGTTACAGGCTGCCGACGGAAGCGGAATGGGAATATGCCTGCCGGGCTGGAACAAAGACGGCGTATTCCTTCGGGGACGATCCGTCGAAGCTGAAGGCTTATGCCTGGTACGAGGACAACTCCGGTGGCAGGCCCCGGCCGGTCGGTCAAAAGCCGGCGAACCAGTGGGGATTGTATGACATGCACGGCAACGTTTGGGAATGGTGCAACGATTTCTACAAGGTGGACTACTACCAGGAAAGTCCCAAAGAAAATCCGAGAGGGCCTGAAACGGGCGAGGCCAAGGTGCTGCGGGGCGGGGCATGGAAATTCAGCGCCGAGAACTGCCGCTGCGGCTATCGCTACAATGAAAATCCTGGCTACTCAGACGTATGCTTCGGATACGACATCTATGGCTTTCGCTGCGTTCGAAACGCGCCTGCCGCCGCTTCACACAAATAATGAACAACGACTTTCCTCAATAGATATTTAGAGCACTTTAGTTATTCCGGGCATCGCAATAGGATACTTGCCCTGAGCATCAGGCTTGACCGGCGGCTCGGAGTCCATCGTGTAGTTATCCAGACCCGGCGCCAGTACCAGGTCAGAAGCCATCGCCTGCTCCCACGTAATCATCTTGCCGGACTCAGCGGCCATGCGTCCGAGGATACCCGTCATAGCGGTGTAAGCACTTCGCTCGGCCTCATTGTAGTGCTTATTGTTCCTGATCGCGTCGAAGAGCAAATCATGCTCGTTCTGGTAGGGTTCGCAGCGCGGGCCTTTGTACTGCCAGATTACATTCTCAGGGGTCTGCTCGTAGCCCTTGAAAATTAACGGATTCGGCTGGCCCTCGCCGAGAAGGGCCGAGCCTTTCGCGCCGTGGATGACGTCGCCGAAGAAACCCCAGCAGTTATCTATATGCCGGCCCTGAGCTAACAACCGCGTCCCATCTGGGAATGTATATTCGACTGAATAGTGGTCGAACAACTGGTCTGGCTCGGTACGGACTTGCCGGCCACCCTGGCCCTGGGCCGATACCGGCCAAGCGTCCTTACACCAGCAGCAGACGTCGAGGTTATGGATCAGCCAGTCGAGGATAAAGCTGCCGTTAAGCCATGTGAAGCAGGAATAGTTATGAATCTGATGGGCCAGCTCACTCATCCCAGGGGCTTTCGGGGCGAACCCGACCCGGGCGTGCTCGCGGTAGGCCCAGCAGGTGATGACCTCACCGATAAGGCCGCCGTGCAGTTTTTCGACTGCCTGTTCGAGCGGAATGTAATGGCGGCTCATCAGGCCGCCGGCAATCTTGAGGTTCTTTGCTTCGGCGGCCCTACCGGCCTTAAGCACCCGGTGAATACCCGGAGCATCGACGGCGAACGATTTCTCCATAAAAACATTGCAGCCTTTTTCCACAGCGTATTCGAGATGTATCGGGCGGAACGCCGGTGGCGTCGCCAATATGACCAGTCCTCCCGGAGCGATAGCGTCGATGGCCTTTCTGTAGGCGTCCATTCCGATGAACTGCCGGACGGAAGGCACGTCAATCTGCTTAGCGAACAATTTGTTCAGGTTGGTCAGACTGCTCGAAAGTCGCTGCTCAAATACGTCGGCCATAGCAACAAGCTTTGTCGGTCCTTCGGTCGAGAGTGCATTTGCCGCCGCCCCTGTTCCGCGCCCGCCACAACCTACCAGAACGATCTTTATAGTGTTGCTTTCACCTGCATAAGCACGCGTGCCGATGGCGCCGGCCAGAGCCGTGCCGGCTATCACACCGGATGTTGCTTTTAGAAAATCCCTGCGGGAGGTGTTTGGTTTTTGAGTATTATTCTGTGCGTTCATTGAAAAACCCTTTCACTAAGTTATAAGGTTAAGATTTCTGTGCCTTGAAATGCCAATTGTATTGAGACCGGCCAGAAGCTTCAATATATTTCACGGGACATTTTTCATAAAGTGCAATATAATTGAAAAACAAGAACCGGCTTACCGGCCCGATATGGAACTTATAGACATACATGGAGAACCGGATATGTATTTGCCGAATGTGGTCAAAACCTGTCTCAGCTCAATTCTTGCCGGCCTCGCAATTGTGGTTTTTGCTTACGGACAGCCAGAAACCGAGCATGGCCTGCATTACAAAACGCCCGCGATGGTCTGGGACGAAGCTTTTCCAATAGGCAATGGTTTGCTTGGCGCATTGGTATGGGGCGACGGCAGGCCCCTGCGAATATCGCTCGACCGGACCGACCTTTGGGACCTCCGGCCCGTTCCCGAATTTCACGGCAAAGATTATTCGTATCGAACCATGCGTCAGTGGGTGAAAGAAGGCCGGTTAGCGGACCTCCATCACCTGTATGACGAGCCATACGGTAATCCCGGCCCGACAAAAATACCGGCCGGGCGCATCGAGCTGGCCATCGGCGACAATGCCGTTTTCGAGAATGCCTCGCTGGATATCGCCGGAGCAGTCGCCTCTGTTGAATTCGGGGACAATAGTAAAGCGGAGATTTTTGTCCATGCTTCAGAGCCTTTCGGAATGATTCGTATTAGCTCAGCACAGCCCGTTAACATCAAGCTGCTGGCGCCGCCTTTCGCTGGTAAAATTACAGACGAAGCGGGACCCGGCAAAATCAGCGCCGGCGACCTTGCCAGCCTTAGATACGAAGCGCCGGTTGAATCGGGCGGCAATAACTGGACCGGCTATTTACAGCAGGGTTGGGGCGGGTTTAAGTTCGCGGTAGTCCTCTGCTGGCAGAAGTCGGAATCGGCCTGGGTCGGTGCGTGGTCGATTGCTACTTCAAACGAATCTGAAGATCCGTTGATGACCGCCCGCGGCAACTGTGAAAAGGCACTGCAAGCCGGATTTTCCAACGCCGTCGCAACTCATCGCCAATGGTGGAACTCATACTGGGCCAAATCCTCGGTGCGGATTCCCAATAAAATCATCGAACGGCAGTGGTACCTTGAGATGTACAAATTCGGCGCCGCAGCGAGGTCCGATACGCCGCCCATATCATTGCAAGGGCCATGGACCGCTGATAACATGAAAATCCCGCCATGGAAGGGAGATTACCATCACGACTTGAACACCGAGCTGTGCTACTGGCCGGCTTACAGCGGCAACCACCTCGACGGGGCGTTCGGATTCGTAAACTGGCTGTGGGAAACAAGGGATAACGCCCGGGCTTGGACGCGGCGGTTCTTTGACTTGCCGGGCCTGAACGTTCCCATGACGGCTGACCTGAACCAGCATCAGATCGGCGGTTGGCACCAGTACACACACTCGGCAACGACCGCCGCATGGCTGGCTCATCATTTCTACATGCAATGGCAATACAGCATGGATCGGGACTTCCTTGTAAACCGGGCATATCCGTGGCTTCGGGAAACATCCGTTTTTTTGGAGGCCATAACCGTCAAAGGTCCCGACGGCGAACGCACGCTGCCTTTAAGCTCGTCGCCGGAAATAAACGATAACCGGCTTGAAGCCTGGTTTCCCACAATAACCAATTACGACCTTGCCCTTATTCGCTGGGCGTTCGGGAAAACCGCAGAACTGGCTGACGAAACCGGCAACGGCGAAGACGCAAAGCGCTGGCGGAAGGTTTTAGCCGAAATGTCCGATTTGGCAATCGATCCGAAGAGCAAAAAGCTTCTTGTTACAAAGGATTATCCTTTGCACTTCTCGCACAGGCACTTTTCGCACCTGATGGCGATACATCCGCTGGGCCTTATCCGCTGGGAGAACGGCCCGGAAGACCAGGCGATTATCAAAGCTTCGATGGCCGATCTCGAAAAAAGCGGAACGTCACAGTGGTGTGGATACAGCTTTAGCTGGCTGGCGAGCCTGGCCGCACGGGCAAGAGACGGCGACAAAGCCGCAAAGGCGCTGGAGATTTTTTCGACGGCGTTTTGCCTTCGCAACAGTTTTCATTGCAACGGCGACCAGTCCGGCAAAGGATACTCCAACTTCCGCTACAGGCCGTTCACGCTGGAGGGGAATTTCGCCGCCGCAGCGGGACTGCAGGAAATGCTGCTGCAAAGCTACAGCGGCACAATCCGCATCTTCCCGGCGGTACCGGCCGGTTGGAAAGACATATCTTTCAAAACACTCCGGGCCGAAGGTGCTTTTCTTGTCAGTGCCGAACGCGAAGACGGCCTTACACGTTCGGTTACGATAATCTCAGAAAAAGGCGGTCCCTGCCGGCTCGAAAATCCGTTCGAACAAAACCAGTACGAACTTCAAGGCGCCGCGGAGAATGACGTCGGCAGAGATGGAAACGATTTTATAATCAAAACCTCGTCAGGACAAAAAATAACACTAACCCGCAAACTCGGTTAATATTGCTTAAAATTAGGAGGCACCTGAATTGAAAACGAAAAAGAATATTTCCCGCCGGACGACTTTAAAGGGTATCGGCACAATCGGCGCAATGGCGTTTTTAGGTAACCGGGCTTACGGCGAGCGATTCGCCGGCATGTCCGGCAAAGAAATGGACGGCCAAACCGACATACGCAAGGCTGTCTTCGCCAAAGTCTTTTCCACGCCCCTGATAGACACACATGAACATCTTATCGAAGAAAGTGACAGGCTCAATGCCTCTAACGGCCGGATTCAGAGCAATGACTGGTCGTTTCTGCTGAGCCATTACATCGATTCGGATATGCTTACGTGCGGTATGCCAGATGCCGAGTACGACAGGTTCTTCTCACCCGACATTCCGCCTGCGGACAAGTGGAGGATTCTGAAGCCCTTTTGGCCCGCCGTGCGAAACACCGGATACGGCATGGCTGTGGAAATTGCAATGCAGCAGCTCTACGGAGTTCCTGAACTCTCCGACGAGACTATAGGAAAGGTTGCCTCCGGCTACGAAAAAGTCTGCCGCAAAGGCTTTTACGAGGAAATCCTCTGCAAAAAAGGTGGCATAGAATCCTGCCAAGTCAACGCACTTGAGCAACCTTTTCGCAAGTCCGCTATGCCCGCCCTTCTGATGCAGGATATCAGCATCGTCGGAATGTTTGCGGGCCCCAATATCGATGCGTACTCGAAACCGGCCGGCATCAACGTGAAAACTCTCACCGACTGGTATCGCGTCATCGACTGGTGGTTCGAAGCATATGGTCCGTATGCCGTGGCGGTGAAATCGCAAAACGCCTACAGCCGGGACATCGACTACGAAAATGTACCTGCCGAGCAGGCTGATCCTGTTTTCACTAAGCGGCTTTCCGGTGAAAATCTGACTTCGGCGGAACGGAAACTGCTCGAAGACCATCTTTTCTGGTATTCGGTCAAGGCCGCGACAAAGGCGAATCTACCCGTGAAGCTTCACACCGGCTACTACGCCGGCCAGAACGGCATGCCGTTGTCGAGGCTGATCAATAATCCCGATTCCGCGACACGTCTGTGCAGGACGGCCGGCGATGCGAGATTCGTTTTTATGCACATCTGCTATCCGTACTACGAAGAGATACTTTCGGTCGCCAAGCATTACACGAACGCCTACATCGATATGTGCTGGGCGTGGATTATCAATCCCATTGCAGCCAAAGACTTTCTCAAGAAATACCTCGTAACGGCGCCGGCCAATAAGATCCTCACTTTCGGCGGCGACTATATTCCCGTCGAGCCGGTGCTGGGCCATACCGTCGTCGCGCGCCGGGGCATCGCACTGGCCCTGTCGGAGCTGGTCGAAGAAGGCTGGCTCAGCCTCGACCGGGCGGATGAGCTTGCGGATATGATTATGCACGACAACGCCCGCAAGATATTCAACCTCCCTGAGAAAACCAAAAAGCTCAAAGGGGCTTCCTGGACTGTTTAAGGAATCGTTAATAAAAAGTGTAGGGTGGGCAAATTTCGTTTTTGCCCACGCTGTCAAGGTTCCGCGTGTGCAACGAGCTGCACACCCTACCGCTGGTCTGTTTCGTAGCATTTGATCATAAGGAAACACTAATGGACAAGATACACAAGATTCGTGCCAATAATAAAATCAATCTAAACCGACGGGACATACTTCGTTGTGCAGCTATGGCAGGAACTGCACTAACCGGAACTTCTGTTTTGCCCATGAGTGTAAGTGCCGCCGAAAAGAAAAACATAACAAACGGACGCTTAAACCAGTCAATCGCCTACTGGTGTTTTTCGAAGTACTGGGACATCGAACAAACCTGCCGGATCGCCCGGAAGTTGGGCTGCAGGAGCGTCGAGCTGACCGAACCGAAGGATTGGCCGACGCTCAAAAAGCGCGGCCTTGTCTGTGCCCTGGCAAACAGTCACTGGTTCGACAAGGGAATGAACAATCCGAAGTACCACGAGATGTGTTTGAGCAAGATCCGCGAGAGCATCGACGCCTGCGCAGACTTCGGCTTTCCGAACGTAATTACATTTACGGGACTCGCCGAAGACATCCCGCCCGATGAGGGCATAAAGAATTGTGTCGCCGGGTATAAAAAGATCGTCGGTTATGCGGAGAAAAGAAAGGTCAATCTCTGCCTGGAAATTCTGAACAGCCGCGTGCCCGTCGAAATGGTCGGAGTCCCCGGCTATCAGGGTGACCACACGGACTATTGCATGGATATCGTCAGGCAGGTGGGCTCATCCCGGATGAAACTGCTTCTTGACATCTTCCACGTCCAGATCATGGACGGTGACATTATCTCACGCATCCGGCAGTACAAGGACTATATCGGCCACTATCACACTGCCGGCAATCCCGGACGCCACGAACTCGATGATACGCAGGAAATCAATTACAGGCCGATTATGCAAGCCATTGCCGAGACGGATTTTACCGGCTATATAGGGCACGAATTTATCCCCATTCGCGATCCGCTTGAGGGCTTGAGCGAAGCGGTCGCTTTATGCGACGTGTAAAGGAACGGCAAGAAAATAACATATGTAAAAAGAATGAAAGTAAACAGAGTTTCAATCGCAACCGGAAATGAAAATGGAGAAAATATCATGAGAAAATATGTAAAAGTGCTGATGTTTATCGCAGTGGTGTTGTTTTGCGGACAGGGTCGGGCACAGTCCGCCGAACCGATGCAGTTTCGCGAGCTATTCAACGGCAAAGACCTCTCGGGATGGGTCAACGTCAATACCGACAAGGATACATGGTCCGTGCGAGACGGCCTGCTCGTATGCACCGGACACCCCATCGGGGTCATGCGCTCGGATAAGCAGTACGAGAACTTCATCCTGCATATAGAATGGATGCACATGGAGGCGGGCGGCAATTCCGGCACGTTTATCTGGAGCGAAGGAACCGTGCCAGAAGGCAAGCAACTGCCCAAGGGCCTCGAAGTACAGATGCTGGAGCTCGATTGGGTCAATCAACACAAACGGGATGACGGGACACTGCCGCCAATCGCTTACGTGCACGGCGAACTCTTCGGCGCAAACGGTTTGGAGACGGTCCCGGACAATCCGCGCGGCACTCGCAGCAAATCCATCGAGAACCGCTGTAAAGGAAAAGGTCAGTGGAACACATACGATGTTGTGGCCGTTGACGGCGTCGTCAAATTGTCGGTGAACGGAAAGTTCGTTAACGGCATCAGCAAGGCTTCGGTAAAGAAAGGCTACATCTGTTTGGAATCCGAAGGCGCCGAAATCCATTTTCGCAATATCAGGATAATGGAATTGCCACCGGGTGTAACAAGCCCCGAGCAAACTGCACCGGTCGTTGAAGGTAAATAGGAAGCCATCATTTCTCATTTGAAACCTTATGAAGGTGGCAGCCTCATCCCGATTGCCGTTATCGGGATGGGGATGGTAAGTGTAAATCGGGCCATCCCCAAACTTCGTTTTCCCTTGGGGACACCTTACGGCGGAGGCTGCCACCCAATCGTTCCGCGTGTGCAAAAAAAACATTTTGCACACCCTACAAGTTTCGACAACACAGTTACTTTCTTATCTTGTCGGGATTGCGCTTGTTCTGCTGGGTGCCGCTGTCGCGCCGGAGTGGGATCAGCATACCGTCGGTCTTTTCCAGCCAATCGAACATGCGGTTGTTGAGCTGCTTTATGAGTTTTTGGTGTTCGGGGCTGTTGATGAGATTGTGCATTTCCTCTGGATCTTCCTTCAGATCGTACAGCTCGTCGATGTCCCAGATGCCGTGATAATGGATGTATTTGTAGCGGTCGGTTCGCACACCGTGGGTGGTCGGCGTTTGAGGGAAGTTACGCTCCCAGTAGTATTCGTAGAAGGCGGCGTCGCGCCACGGAATCTTTTTGCCCTGCAGGATGGGCAGGAAGGATTTTCCATCCATACGAGCCGGTTTTTCAAGGCCGGCAACGTCCAGGATGGTCGGGGCTATGTCGATGTTCTGGATAAGCTCTTCGACGACTGAGCCGGATTTTATCATGCCGGGACACCACGCCAGAAACGGCACGCGCATGGATTCTTCGTACATGTGACGTTTGTCGATAAGCCCGTGCTCGCCCAAGACAAAGCCGTTGTCGCCCATGTACATCACAAGGGTATCTTCGGCGAGATTATTATCTTCGAGGTACTTAATGACCCGGCCGATGCTGTCATCGACGCTGAGCAGAGTTTCGCAGTACCGGCGATAAAATGTATCGAAGTCCATCTGGCCGTGATACATGTAATCCACGCCGTGCCAACTATTGCGCTGTTCCCTGACCCATCTGGGCTTGCCTTTGTAGTTTTCCTCGGTGTCGGCCATGTTTTGGGGATATTCGATTTTGACATTTTGATATTTGCCGAGGTGGCGTTTGGCTGGCTCGAACATGGCGTGAACGGCTTTATGAGAAAGATACAGCATGAAAGGCTTGTTCCGGTCACGGCCGTTTTCGATCCAGTCCAGCGCATAATCGGTCAGCAGGTCGGAGACGTAGCCTTCGCGTTTTACCTGTTTGCCGTCGATGTTAAAAGTGGGGTTGTAATAGACGCCCTGCCCTCTGAAGCTTATCCACCTGTCGAATCCGGGCCGGGGTTCGTCGCTGGCGTGGCCCATGTGCCATTTGCCCATGAAAGCGGTTTGCCAGCCGGCTTTCTGCAAATCCTGCGGGAAAAAGCGAGTACCTTGAGGCACGCGTGTGTTATTGTCAACGACGCCGTGTCTATGGGCGTACTGGCCAGTCAGAATGCTGGCTCGGCTTGGCGAACAAAGAGATGTCGTAACGGTGGCGTATTTAATGTAAGCACCTTCGCGGGCCAATCGGTCCATGTTCGGAGTTTCGAGGAATTTGGGCTTATTAAGAAAGCCCATGAAATCGTAACGGTGATCGTCGCTGAGAATAAAAATAACATTTCGAGGTTTTTTACCGGCATTGGATGAGGACTGTGCGAAAGTAGATTTGACAGCAAATGGCAGTGTCGCCGTGGCCAGGCTAAGTGTTTTAAGAAACTCTCTGCGGCTTGTTGTCTTGTATGATTCTTTCATTGCGATTACCTTTCTCTAAATATCTAATGAGAGCACATATTAATCCAAGCCTTCCTCGATTGCCATCAGGAATTTCACAAGGTACTCGTCATAAGCCTTGCCGCCCCTTCTTCGTGATTGAGCAATAACAAGATCATTGTCCAGATCGACTCTCAATATCGCGGAAGTTGCCGAACCATGCCCAATGACATTCCTGCTTAAGACCGTAGCATCCTTGGGAATATCGTTCTTTCCGGCATCGGGATGTGCCTGACGCATCCACGTAATACCGATTCCCCAATCTTTTTCAATGCCCGGATAATATTCGTTCAGCGGCTTGGGCAAAATCTTTTCAAAAGTCTTGGGCGAAAAGAATTCAAGCTCACCGTAAGAACCTTTGTTCAAAAGAAGCTGCCCGAACTTTGCAAAATCGCCTGCCGTACTGAAACAACTGAAACCAAGATCTTCTTCCAATGTTGTGTTCCTCATTTCGAGCGGATCGAATAAGTTCTCCCGCATCAGCCTGAAAATGCTTTTGCCGCTTACAATTTCCATGACTTTGCCGGCAAGGTCGTACCCCATTCCGTTATATTCATGCACTTTCCCCGGCGTAAGATGCTCAAGTCCGTTCGCTATGACATTATCAAGCCAGGGATTGTGCATTCCTCCCCATTCCTCATGTCCGTATAATCCCGTAGTATGCGTGAAGCAATGCCTCAGCGTAATTGCCTTGTCGCCGGTAACAGGATAATCGGGTAGAAATTTGCCGACAGGATCATCAATTTCTATCAATCCCTTATCGACGAATTGTGCAAACATTAGCCCAGTTACCAACTTTGTCAGAGAGGCCATCTCCGTCGGGCTGTTACGTGTTAATTGTCCCCACGTCCATTCGCCAAACGGTTCATGGACGATGACAACTCCATGCCGGGCAACAAGTGTTATGAAGGGCTCACCACTTTCCTCAAACCACGCATGGCAAACCTTACGTATTTTCTCCGCGGTTCCCTGCTTAAAGCCCGCTTCTTCTTCCGTACCTTCACGAAGAACTGTTGCTTTCTTTTTTTCCATCCTTCGGGGCATTTTCAGCGGTGGATATTTATTCTCGGCATCTAATATCTTTCGCTTGAGGGCAAGATGATAATCGTGATCGCGAATTATCGGGGTGTCGGTTAATGCTGGCTTATCTCCCAAAGCCTTCATCTCATGCAAATAGGACATTAATATCGCTCCCTCCTGTTGACGCAATATCGAGAGCAGCACCATTCTTCCCGCAAATGTAGAGATTGCATCCTCATGTTCCTTCCACACGGCTCTATCGACACCGTCAACAGGAATAAAATCCAAAAACGCCTTGGGTCTCTCGCTCCAGCCAAACCAGTACTTGGGACGGCAAAACAGGGTGGAAGCTCTTCGGATTACTTTGCCATTCGGCGTTTTGGCTTCCACATAAAATGCATAACGACCCGGTTCTTCAGGAGCACTTACTTCATTGAGTTCGCTATCGAACCATCTTGCTTTGAGTTGAAACTTGCCCATGACTTTCTCAACAAAGTACGGCCTGTCCCACGCGAGTTCAGGGAACTTGCCCGGCTCGAAAGTATAATCCCATGAATTGCCTAAATGCGGCACGATCCGGCAGTTCAGAAATTCTCTAACCTCCTCTCGCTTGTTTATCTTATTTGCCGGCCCATTCTGGAGTTCCGCCTTGTCTTCGACAGCACGGATCTGACTGCTGTCGATAAAGAAGGCTGCGAGTAAAGTTAAAATTCCCAATGACAATCTGAATTTTTTCATCTGACAGGCCCTTTCCTGAAAAGGCAGTTGTTATTTATCGTCCTTAGAGTCGGAGCATCACTTTATCTTTACCAATAGCGGCAGTTTTCCGGCAAGCCCCACCCGGGCACCCTTGATAATCATCACACCATTAACGCCTTCGATGGCGGAGATATTCTCCAGCGCCGGGTCGATATCGTCAACAGTCCTGACAAGGTTTGCGGCCCCAGTAGCGGCAGCGTCCGCCAGCGCGGTATCTTTGGCTACAACAGTGGCAAGATCACACTCGCCCAGGCTCATCGAGTGTCCCATTTTTCCCGACGAAGAGCATATCGAAAGTGGTGTGTCGTCGGCTTCCAGCGAGAATGCAAGCCTGTCGGCAAGGTCGGCCGTGCCGGTATTGAGGCCGATAATGACCGGTTCGACGGCATGAATATAAATATCCCCCCCGTTGTCCACTATAACCTCGCGAGCCCCGGCTTCGAGAGCCGCCAGCCCCGCACACTGCGCCATGGCACCAGCGACGGCGGCCATCGGCCCGACACCCACAAGCTTTGCCGCCCAGGCCATGCTTTGCGCTACCTCAGGTGCGCCTGCAAGCAGCTCAAGCGGTTCGAGGGACTGGCGAAAATCCGGATGACGGCTGATATATTCCTCCAGTATCCGCCGCTGCCGAACGATTTCGGCAGTAACGACATCGAACTTCTCGCAACAAATGCGGAAAACTGCTTCTCGATAAGTAAAAGTCCTGTAGGTTCGTTTGGTTGTCATAAAAGTGCCTAAAATGATCTAAAGTGACTAAAGTGAGCTTGAGTGATTGAAAATGTGGCAACGCCGCTCTTTACTTTAGGCACTTTAGTCACTTCAAACTTTAGCCACTATTAAAACGCCGATGCCAACGCGCCGAACGGGCAGATGCGAATGCATGCCAGGCACTCGATACAGTCGGCTTCGCTGTAAATCACCTCTCGCGTCGTCTTGTCGTCTATACGCAGGGCACTCGTGGGACAGTGGGTGATGCAGTGGCCGCAATGCGTACAACTATTTTCGTCGCGCGTCACCCCCTTGCCGCTGTAGTTGATTGAGACGTTAAACGTTTTTAGGAAGGCCATGGCCCGTTCGATATCCTCTTCGGTCCCGGTGACATCCAGTACGAGATAACCTTCCTCCTCCGGGGTGACCTTCGCACGAAACACGTTTACCACGAGATTATAATCTTTTACCAAATGGTAAATTATCGGCTTCTCGCATTCGCATCGCGGAAAGAACAGCATCAATTTCTTCGTTATGGTTTCACTCATGACGATTTCTTCCTTGCCACAAGGGGTTTCATTTTCGTATCTTTCGGAAGAGGCGTAATCGGCTCGGTAAGCCTGAAATCGCCCCGCCGGACCTCGTCTGCCAGCAGATTTGCTATTTGAAGCGCCTTGTAATAGGATGACAGCGAGCCGACCGCCACCTTTTTGCCTTCCACCTCGATCTGGCCGCTGCGTAATTGCTCGTAGTTGACATAACATATGACTTTGCCGGTATTCTGCGGATAGTCCTGGCTGTAGTCAACCACGGGCGCCTCAATGTCACGGTCTCGCACGCATGTTCGCTTCAGGACATCTTCGTTCAAAATGGGAATCGGCACTCCGACTCCGAGCGCCAGTGACACGCCGTACCCGCGGAAAGTAACTCCCCGCACGAACTCCGGGCGCATTTTCTTCATGTCGCAGGTCAGTGCCAGGGTTCCCGCCCCGCCTTTTGGAATTCCGCCTGGCGTTCTCTCGCCACCGCCGGCGTGCTGGGTCCCCTCGGCGTAGACATGCCCCTGTGCGCCGGCCATCCAGACCTTGGTTCCCACACCGATCACATCGTAATAAGGATCGTTAAGCAACGGTGACAATTGCCCCGCAGAGCAGTAATTTGCATTTTTCCTGTCGGGCTCGAGAGTCCCCATGTAGGTATATATCGTCCGGTCCGAATTATTGACCGCCACGTTATAGTTCTGGTAGCAGTTTCGCGGATTTACCATGATGGCCTGATTCAGATCGTTAATGGTAAAGTACGTGCGGATCT
>CAZHBL010000026.1:0-20955 GCA_964530105.1 uncultured Pirellulales bacterium
TTCAAAACTTGTAAAAATCCTTGGCAACCTACGCAATATCGACAGAGCAAACATTTTTTCTTTAGTCAACTAAGCAACCACTAAAAAACGCCCCATAACCAAAACCACCATATAGTGAAGTCATTTCTGCTTCGACTACCACATATAGTACAGGTCATAAGACTGCTTTAATCACCTCTCTAAGTGTCCAATAAAATCAATCCCGGTATCAGCTAATCCGAACTAAAAAAATTGTGAAATTTTCCAATTTGCTGCCGGTGTTATTTTTTTTTGTAAACGAAGTTTCATAGAGGGCCTCTATAATTACAGATATGCGACCGGTCGTGAACTCGAGTTGTGCATAACTTTATTTCTTTGAAAGAAAAAACGGTGTCGAAACAGGAATTTCGAGCATTAGTCGACGATTATGGTGCACAAGTGCTGAGTACGGCTATGCGGATTCTGGGTAATCGTGAAAAAGCCCAGGACGTGCATCAGGAAGTATTTCTCGCGATATGGAAACGATGGCACAAATACAACGGCCGGACGAACTGGAACGCATATCTGTATCGGGCCGCCGTACGAAAGGCAATCGAGTTTGCAAGACAATCAAAAGCCCGGCAACACCTGCAAGAGCAGCAGAAGTACGGCACGAGCAAGGACCTGCCGGATGGCCCCTTGAGGGCTGCCGAGTTACAGCAAATGCTGGCCCGGCACCTTGCGAGATTGCCAAAGCGCCAGGCGGACGTGTTCGTATTATCGAGAATCGAAGGATTAAGGCATAACCAGATCGCGGAAATCCTCGGTTGCTCGCAAAAAACCGTGGGAGTTCATTTACACAGGGCTGTAAAAAAACTGGCCCGCGAACTTGGCGACTATCTTATCGAATGAAATAGGTGAATTATGACTAAGCACGATAAAATCAGCAAGTTATTAGTGGCTTCGGCGCTCGGAGAATTGTCGCCGGAAGCTCAAGCTGAGGTAAACACACACCTGAACGAGTGCCCTCAATGCAGCATCGAGTTGAAACGGCTCCAAACACTGCTCGATTGCACGGGTCGTATAAGCGAACTTTCACCCGATGAGAAGACATGTGAGTCTGCAAAACAAGCGGTTTTCGCAGCCGTGGAAAGCAGAAAAAATCAACCTTCCCCCGGACCAAAAGCCGGCCCGGAGTCTATATGGAGAACAATTATGTACAGCAAAACAATGAAAATCGCCGCCGCCGCGGTGATTGCGATAGTCGTTTTAGGTGGCATAACCTTCTGGCCCGGCGGCAGTCCGCAGAACGGAAAATGGTGGCTTGGCCCCCCCGCTGCCTGGGGGCAGGAGATTATGGCTCAGTTGGCAAATATCGAAGCACTAGTTTATCGAGATCAAACAGTATTTGTCGGCCGATACGGCTCAACACATGTTTCCGGCACGTGGAGCAGGAACTACGAGGCCAAAGACAGGTCTCGTGAAGATCGTTACTATGAGAATACTGACGAGGATACATACGGTGATAGCAATCCGGACAGCGTGCTGCAGCACGTAACATACAAAGTTCCCGACGGACAAGACCTGGTACAGTATGGTGTATCATACGAGCATCAATGCTACACAATCAGGATACTCGAAGGCGGCGCTTACGAGCTTGACCCGATGGAAAACTTGCGATTTTATGTCAATCTGCTGGACAAAGCCGACCGAATGCTTGATACAGCAGTATTCGAAGATCGAGAATGCGTTGGCTTCGAAATAGACACCAGCAAATATGGAGATAATCCAGTGGGACGGATTGACCGTATCTGGTTCGACGTTGAGACGAAGCTACCTGTCCGTATAGAAAAGCACGGCCAGCCGATTAACAGCCGTCCGGGGGAAACGCTTACATTTATACAAGACCAATTTGAATACTACGCACAGATTCCCGCTGAAATGTTCGAGCCTGAAATTCCGGCCGGTTTCATTAACGCCGAGCCAAGCGAAGTTCAGGCCGCCAAGATAGAACAGGAGAAGGGACTGATGCTTTATGCCGATGTACCTGCAGGACTGAAAGATGAAATTGCCGCCGCCTTAAAGGGCGTGAAAACCGCCGTTTATCGGCAGCGTTTTGGCGTTTTGCGGGATGACAATTGGTTATTTGGCGATGGAGAATGGATATACATATCCGAGTACGACTGGCGAAAAGACTCCTATTCCGGCGAAGAACTGAACAAGTCAGAATGGTACGTCACGGACAAAGAAGACTGGGGCAGGACAAGCTTCGACTTCAACGACAAAAATTTCAGACTGATTCAGACAACCGTGGATTTCGCCGGCCGTTCCTACAAGGAAATTACGTACGGCAGCAAATCGCATCCTGATAATCCAATGGATAACATCTTCTTTCTGACAGGATACATTGACAGGGCGGACCGGTTTTTCGAAAGCGAACTGATAGACGGCATCGAATGTTTCGGATTCGAGCTAAGCGCCAAAAAGTACGGCTCAAATCCCGACACACACATACACACGCTCTGGTTTGATGCCGGGACGATGCTCCCGGTAAAGATGGAATTCGATTGGCTTCAAGCTGATGGGCCGAGGAAAATGGTCATGGACCAATTCGAATGGGACCCGGAGCTGCCCGCAGAGACATTCATTCCCGAGATCCCAGCCGATTTTACGCTGGAAGTAAACAGCGATAACTGATTGAGCTTGAACATATAACCGAAGCACACCCAACAGGCCGGGCTTTTAATAAAGCCCGGCTTGTTTTGTTCTTGACGATAGCTATCTCCTTTTGTACACTAAATATTAGCGAAATGGGAAAAAAGCCGTTTGTGACCCTGTAATTCTGAACATGGAGGCAGGAGGATAAAATGGTGGCTTTGGTCAATTCACGATTTTCGAGGACTATCACATTACTAATAACAATCTTCTCTTTAAGCTTTCCTGCCTATGCCCAATATAGCGGTGGCACGGGAGAACCTAACGACCCGTACCAGATCGGTGCCGCAGGTCCAACAGGAAACACGGACACGATCCCACTGACCTGGACTCTTGACCCCGAGAGTCTTGAGTTCGAGGCGGAAGGCGAGTACACACGCGTCGCTCTCAAGAACGGGTTCACCCCGGAAGTCGAGCCTGGCAAGCCATGCCTCCCAGTCATGTGTGTCTACGTTCTGCTCCCGTCGGGCGCGAGCATTTTGGGCATACAAGCAGAGGCTCCCGAATCGATCCTGATGGAGGATGTGCTCGTCTATCCAGCGCAGCCCGCGCGTACTACCAACGATCCGCCTGCCCCCTTGACCCTACCGGACCCGGTCGCGTATTCCTCGATCGAGAAGACACCCGCAGACGTGGCATCTGTCCTCGGCACACATCGGTGGCATGGCCGTACACTAGCCGCCTTGCGGCTGAACCCGATTCGGTACCTGGCCAGTCAGCAGGCATTGTACTTTGCTACGCATATCGAGGTTGAACTGTCCTATGAGATCCCAGCCGAAACGATGCGTTCACCTGGACGCCCTGCGTCGCGTAGCCGCTCTGCGATAATGGACCTTGTCACCAATCCCCGAGACATAGACCGCTTCGAGCCGATAGGTGTGAAGTATCCATCGCATGGTTTTCAGGTCATGAACGAGGACATAAAGGCAGCCGGCGACGATACGGCAGTGTATCTCTTAATCACGAGCGAGGCCCTGGCGCCGGCATTTCAGTCCTTGGTTGATCGAAGGACCGGCCAGGGTAAACAAGGCATGCTCGTAACAACTGAATGGATCTACGCCAACTACGACGGCGCCCGCCCGGATGGCGGCACAGACGAGCAGACCCAGATCCGCAACTGTATCATCGACCACTACCAGAACCACGGGACGATATGGGTCTGCCTGGCCGGTGACGACACGATCGTACCCATGCGCTATACCTATGCCTCTATAGTCCATGACAACCCAACGGACATGTACTACGCCTGCCTGGATGGGACGTATGACGAAGACGGCGACGGGCTTTACGGTGAAGCATTGGAGGATGACGCCGACCTTCTGCCGGAAGTCTGGATCGGACGCATCCCGGTGCGGACACCGGACCAGGCTGTTGCCTACATCGACAAGCTCGTCCGCTACGAGACGGCCCCGTCCGATGGATTCGCCAACACGATGTTGATCGGCAGCACTTTTGACTGGTATATGTCCGGCTTGAACCGTCCGACTGACTACTGGGATCACGATCCCGTGAGCGAAGGCGAATGGGAGACGCGAGACGTCTATCGCAAGATCATCCAACCCCACTGGCAAGCTACCCCTTTGCGAGAGTTGTTCAGCACCTTCTCCTCATGGGATGAACACCATTGCGGCGACTATAAGCCCACGTATGACCATATGATCTCGGTTCTGAACAACGGATACCACCACGTATACCTATCGGGCCATGGTTACCCTGCAGCGGGAGCTGGGCTGGACCGAACGATGGTCGATGCTCTCGGGAATGCTACCCGACCCAGTATCTTCTTCGTGATGAGTTGCTCCACTGCCGCCATTGACGAGGAAGAGCCTTCTCTCAGCGAAGCCTTGATTCGCTGCCCTGGGGGTGGGGGTGTCGCCTACATAGGCGCCTCGCGATTCCCGGAAATCAGCACGTATCCGGCACAGGTCTTCTACACCGAGGTCTTTGCCAACAAACGAGAGACCTTTGGTGAGGCACTTGCCAGAAGCAAGATGGTCTTTGTCCCTTGGAGTGCGGAAGACGGGCGCGACCGTGGCAACCAATGGGTGTTTAACCTTCACGGAGATCCGGCCACTCCATTTCTTGGGCAATCGGGTGGACGTGCCTTGCAGATGCTCTCTCCCAAGGGCTGTGAGGTAATCGACGCGGACTCTGACATCACCATTCGCTGGAATGCTTCGGGAACTAGTTTTCAGGAGGGCGAGACAGTCAGGCTGGAGTACTCTGCCGATGGAGGTGACTCTTGGCAGGTCGTGACGGGTGCCGGGGCGCGTCCGTTCAATGGCCGACTCTTTCTCTGGAAGAATCCAAGTCTTTCAGCAGGATCGCAATACCGTATGCGGGTGGTCTCGATATCAGATCCCTCGGTGAGCAGCGCCTCCGGCCGCGATTTCACGGTGACTCCTCTTAGAATCCTGACGGTGCGTTCAACCCTTGATGAGCCGCATTTCTGGATCAGCGGAACACATGGGAACCAGACAGACTACACCTTCACCATGATACCGGGAGTGGATGTGTCGCTGACCGCGACCTTGGCCCCCTGGGCCAACCGGGACGCTATTGACGGCTACGGCTTCATGGGCTGGCTGGACGTAAATGGCGACAGGCTGACACGCAGCACCACACTCGAGTTCGTTGCGCATGGCAACAAGACCGTGACCGCACATTATGTGCCGGCGGGAGAGACGCACGACTACTATGTCAATGATGAGACAGCAGAGAACGGCTTCGCGCCTGGGGACGATGATGACAACGACGGCATGACGCCGGCAACTCCGGTACGGCATATTCAACAAATCGTTGACCGGTACGACAACATCGCGACCATCCACGTTTCGGCAGGTATCTACGTCGAGAACATCGTGATCACCGCGAGCGATTCAGGACTGACCCTTGAGGGAGCGGGCGCCGATGCTACCGTGATTTACGGCAGTGAAAACGGCTCGTGCTTGAGAGTGACCGACGCCGGAGACTTCACCATCCGTGGTTTCACCCTCAGAAACGGTAGAGCCCAAGATGGAGGAGCTATCTACTGCCAGAATGTCGCGTCTGTCGTCATCGAGAGAAATGAGTTCCAGGCCAACATGGCAGACGGTCTCGGAGGCGCCGTGGCTATCCAGGTCTGCAATAATGTCACGATAACCGAAAACGCATTCAACTCAAATATCACTTGCGGCAACGGCGGCGGCGTCAACATCTGGAATGCACCCAATTGTTCACTGCGCCTGTCCGGCAACACCTTTCGCTCGAATGTCGCGGATTCTCTTGGCGGAGCATTGGTGGTAAGCGGTATAGGGCAGATCACCGCCACACAGAACGACTTGTTCAACAACCGTGCGAAGGTCGATGGCGGCGGCATCTATCTACAGGATGTGGCGGCTGCTACGATATCCGAAAGCGACATCTCGGGCAACCGAGCAGATCGCTGGGGCGGCGCTCTGTTCGCGACGTCATCCCGTCAGGTCGTTCTCTCCGCAAACCGATTTACCGAGAACACTTCGGGCTCTGACGTTGCTGCGATCCATTTCACAAGCAACTCAGAGGGCACCATCAGCGGCAACATGATCGCTGGGAATGGAACGAGCGGCCTGGGCGGCGGGATCGATCTCTGGAACTCCACGGCCCAAATTCGAGATAATCTGATCTGCGCGAACTCTGCCAGCCTGGGAGCTGGCATTTCGCTGCGCAATCACTCCCAGGCGACAGTCAGTCACAACACAATTGTTGGCAATATAGCAGGCAACGTTGGCGGCGCCATTTATTGCGAGAACAGCAGTCCAGCCATCAGCAACTGCATCCTATGGGGCAACAGCCCCGCTCAGATCCACCTCTCGGCGGCCTCACCCACCGTAAGCTTCTGCGACGTGCAGGGCGGCTTGCCGCCCTCTCACACGAACACCGACAACATAAGTATCGATCCGTTCTTCATCGATCCCGACGGCCCGGACAATAATCCTGCAACATGGCAGGACAACGACTACCATATTCGGGCGGATTCCCCATGCCGGGATACGGGAGATCCTGCTTTCGTACCCGCCGAGAATGAGACCGATATCGACGGCCAGCTACGCATCATCGACGGCCGTGTGGACATCGGCGCGGATGAGTTTCATGCCCCATGAACGTCTTATGCTGTTTCGTCACTGCACAGGCATGTCTCTGCGTACATGCCGCTACATGAAGACTCTCTGTTTGCGCTGGTGACTTCAACCTGACCTGGAGTTCCGAAATTGCCTGGACAAACATGCTTGCCGCCGGCAACTAATAACCATGTTTATCAGCATCCATCAGCGGTTTGATAATAGAATGCCTGATACAGGGTGATATTTCTGGACAAAATTCGGTTTATCTGGTATAATTTAAAGGATAATAAGGATATTCTGCTCAGAAGCGGCAGGCTTAAAATTGGAGGAAAAAATGAAAAGATTGAGAAGAGCTTACCAGAGGCAAAACAGCAAACGCAGCAAGTTCCGGCAACGGGCAATCGCCGCCGGAGCCGCGGCGGCAATCACTCTTGGGGCGGGAGCAGGTTTGAATAAGGCTCTCGCCAAAGATAAGCCAGATACAATTACACACCACCAGCCGGTCAGCAAAGATGCGGATGCGGATTTACTCGCCGACGCGGAAGAAACCGCAATCGGATATCGTCCTTTCATTACCGACCAGAATCGCAACCAGGTCGCGGACGGCGTGGATCTGGCCCAGCACTGTGCTGCCGTGATAAATGAGCTGCCGTACTATTTCCCCGGTACTATGATGCCGATACCGAACCAAACGTATAAAATCACACATGCACTTTTCGGTATTGAACGATGTGACATTTGCGGCCAGGAGGTCAACATGGGTGGTATTGAGATTGTCAATCCAAATCTCGGTTTGTCGTATCCCGATCCCAATGATCCTTTAGATGGGACGCTCCTGCCCGAACTGGCGCTGCACTATATGGAACACGGCTCATTCGATTGCTTCGGCGACGTTCACGCCGGCAGAGTCGATATCGCACGTTTACTGAGAACCCTCGAACTGCTGTATCCCAAAGATCCGAATGAGCATCAGTTGGCTGTCACCGGTGACCTCGACGGCGATTTAATGACGGATAGCGAAGAATTATCTGCGGGCTTCAACCTGTACGACGCCGACCAGGACGATGATCTGACCGACGACGGCATCGAGCTGGCCAGGCAATGTGCGGAGGTGGTGGATGCCCTGCCGGTATTCGACCCGAACGGACCCGAAGTGAATGCTATATATAAGGTAAACTATCTACAGCGAGGTCTTGAGAATTGTGACACTTGCGGCCTGGCGGTCAATATGGGTTACTGGGAGATTACGAACCTCAGGCTCGGGATTTCTATGAAGGTTCCGGTACTGGCACTTCACTATATGGAGCACGGTTCGTTCAGCTACTCGGGTAACGTTCACGAAAAAAGCAGAATTGATCTGCCCGGTTTGGTAAAGATTCTGGAGATGCCACGCCGGTGCGGGGATCTGGGGACTATCTATCGACCCGCGGATTTGAACAGGGACTGCCAGGTCGATTCCGACGACTTCGCTATTTTTACAGAGCAATGGCTGCAAAGCATCAATTCGAACCAGGGCGAATAAGATGAGCAAACAGTGCCGTGAAGGTGATTTGCGTCCCGACTCACCTGAATTTCAAGGATATCTGCACTCCCTTAAGAAAATCGACTTCGAATTGGCATATCTGGCAGCTCTGACGCGTGAAGGGATAAAACCGCTAAGCAGATGGGAAAAGCCCCTGGTCGATGAAGGCCTCGAATTATTGCAGCAAATGGGCCTGCTGACAAAGCAAGTCCGGCGAACCGTCAAGACCGGCAAGGAAATCGTCGAGACCATCTTCAGCCGAACGCCCGCCTACATTCAAATGTACGAACAGACCTTCGGTAATACTCCGATAGACAAATCCGCCCGGACACAGCGGTTTGAGGGCTTCCTCTTCGGTTACCCGCCCTGCTGCGTAAACCACTATATCCGCAAGCCCTACGCTCCGAACAATCTGACGGAACAGGAGCAGAAAATCCTGTTCCACTGGGCCTGCCGGGATTGCAAAATTACACCTGCCCTGCTGCCGGCTTACAAAAGAATATATGATTCACTCGATCGTTGCTAAAGCCCAACCGCTCTTTTTTATAGTAGTGCATAGCGATTACTTTGAGTTCGTCACACAAATTTACAGAGAAGATCATACACTATTACAACCTGGACTTTACGAAGGCAAGCAAGTTCTCTGCTCGCTTAGACTATGTATATTTTTCAGTTAAGTCAGCAAATGCCTTACTTGTCAACTGGTCCGCCAATTCCCGGTCACTCAGTATCTTAGTCGAAACATATACCACTGATGGTATCGATCCATTTTTGAGAAATTCTTGTCCAACTGTATCTTTCAACAACATCCTCGTTTATCTTCAGATATATTCCGCTCTCTTTATACTTACTTAAAATACTTGCTATTTTTTTCGCCGCGTTTTCATCTGGAGGAATAACGAATCCTGTATTCGTCTCCCTGATGACATTAGCGACAAACGATTTTTCCGGAACCATGGCAAGTATCGGCTTGCCGAGCATTAAATAATGAGGGAGTTTTGCAGGATTCACAATATGACAATTCGGAAGGTCCTCTAAAGCCAACAGCAGGAAATCAGAGCAAGCAACTTTTTTTAGACTTTCCCTGTGAGACCGTCTCCCATGCAAAACAGCAACATCGGAAAAAGATTTATTTATAATTGCCCTGATTTCCGGTATGCTGTCACCGTATACATTAAGAACAACATCTATCCCGGACATTTTAACTGATTTAATTACATTTAATACTTTGATGCCAGAAACTCTTGGAGGCTTTGATAGACCGCCAAGAAAACCTACGTTTATTGTAGCGCCAGGTTGATATTTAGAATCAGCCGTACTGTCGGATTGGCATTCTATATCTTCTCTTGAAAATGCGTGCTCAATTGACACTATATTGTTAGAGGGAACATTATACTTCGTTACCAAAACCTCTTTTGCATAATTATTAGTTGTCACGTTCAAATCACAATTATCAAAAATCTCTCTTTCGAGATAGATTAATTTGTTGCGATAAACGGGGGCGACCGATTTGAAATAGTTGTCATCATAACTCCACAGGTCACGCCAGTCTACGATCCACTTGACAGAAGGGAATCTCTTTTTTAGATAAAGGCCGACAAGCCCGAGGTCGTGATGAGGCAGACTATTGATAACACATACCCGGCAGCCTTGATCAATATCACGTTGTATGATTTTAGCAAGTTTTTTTTGTGCTGCCTTTATATACCTTATTCTTGGTGAGGGGAAATATATATATTTATTAAGCACTATTTCGACTCTACCCAAGCCGATTTTATTGAGTATCCCCAAAGGGTTGTGGTATATGCCCGGTATTGTAATACCTTGATCGTTGCCTCCTTTGTGATTAGTTGAGACTAAAAGAATTTTGGTATAATGCTCTTTCAAGCTGTATATCAACCTCATTCTGTAATTATTAAAATTAGGATGAAATACGATGAAATATATATTAAGCTTTTGATCCTGCTTTATAGACGAACAAGTACCTTGTAACTTCAAACAACGACTTCTTAAAATATACTTTTGTTTTATTAGTTCGAAAAAACGAACACATATTATAAAACCATGCAAGAAAGATAATAAAAAACATTCGATGTTTGATAAGTCTATTCCTTTCTCATGGCCTCGTTTTTTAACAGTAGACAGTCTGGGCGGCTTATAACTACTTATTCTAAAGAAGCTTTCAATATGATGTTGATATCTGGCAGGGTAGAAATGTGCCATCTGAATTTTGCCTCTTGTTTTCCTTAGTTCTTTTTTAAGAAGAGATAAGACACTGGTACGAGGAGGATGGTACAATACTATGTCGTGACAATACAATTGCTTAAGGCCAGCTTTCCACACACGGTGCCCAAATTCTTGATCACCTCCAGATTCCAAACGGCAATCAAACAGGCCCACTGTCTCAAAAATACTTCTTTTTACAGACAAACAGGCAGTGACCGCAAAGTGATTTTCTTCAAGATATTTCTTCATCGGAAACGCAAACAGATGATTAAATTTTTCAACAAGAGTCTTGTGTGTTCCGTTAATTCTTATATTACACCCTAAATAATCCACATCATTCTGACTAAAATAGATATAAATCCTCTTTAAGTAATCTCTGTTTGCAGTCATATCAGCATCGATAAAACAACAAATTTCACCACGAGCAATTTTCACCCCGGCATTCCTGGTTGCATAAGAACTTTGAATTTGATCCTGATGGATAACTTTTATTAATCCGGGATATTTTTCCTGAAATTCTGTCGCAACCTGCTTTGTGCTATCTTTGGAATTATTATCCGCAATAATGATCTCATATCGATCCTGTGGAAAATCCTGAGCAATCAGAGCGTTTATCGTATCGATTAATCCATCTTTGTCCTGATAGACAGGAATGATAACTGAAATATTAATCGTATTTTTCGTCTGCACTCCAATTACTCCTTTTTACATTAACGATTCAATTAAAGGAGGATTATATTAAGGAAATAAACAATCAATGGAAATTTATACTATAGCTGAGACTCATCATCAGTCCAGTTTTAACAAATGAAAATACTTCATAGATAACTGAGATGAAACGATCCTATCACAATTTCACCCTATTCGTTCGGTGATCTTCTTGCGAAGTTTAGTTAAAAATCTTCTACTTTTATAGGAAAAGTTCCTGGGCAAATGATAAACATATGTTTTAAAAATATCCCCTTTGTTTGCCTTCTCTCCGTAACAAATCATATTCCTGTTTGCAGGTGAAGTACAAGTGCATCTTTTTGCCATGCAAGGCCTGGCTTTTGCGAATCTTTTAAACGTCCCCTTGCTAATATTCCCAAGGTAATAGCAGCTTTGATCGTTAAAACAACGAAATACATCCCCGTTGATCCCGATTCTGAAAAAAAGTTCTCCCGTATGGCAAAGAGTGCCGAAAAAATTCTTATCTCTGATCGTCTCAATATTTAAACATAACTTTTCGTTTATATATTTCTCTACTTCAGCCTTATATTTGAAATATTTTCCCCTTGTTTTTAAAACCTGATATCTAAATGTCACACCTCTCTTGGTTAAACGCTGCTCTATTGCTTTTAAGTTCTGGAAATCCTCTTCCATCATTACGGAAGTAACTATAAATGAAGTTGACGCACTTTTCTTTGAATTGAACACTACCGCTTTGTCGACAAACTCATCGACACTTTTTAATTGACCCAGGTGAAGACTCGCTGTGAGAGATATGAGCTTCTCGCCACATATATCTATTAATTTCTGAAATTGATTGTAAGGCAACGAAAAATTCGTAGTAGTGGAGAGTTCATGTCCGCTACTTACAAACTTTTCACACATCTCAAAAAATCTGGGATAGATCAAGGGTTCCCCGCCTATTAGCTTAATAAACCAGCTACCGGGCAGGCCCTCGGCAAGTTTTAAAACGGCATCTGCGACTTCATCAGAACAATGTCTCCCGTTTGTTTTGTTACTATCACGTATACCTTGGCAGCAATAGGGGCATTTGTAATTGCACTTGCTCGTCATTTTCCATTCGAAACTCGGCCTTGCTTCTTTCATATTGATTCAACTCCAAAAAAGGCAGATAAATTTTTTGGTTCTCATTCATGATATTGGTAAGGAATAACAAGAAAATTGGGCAGTCAGGAGCAATGTTGCAGATGTGTTATCGGACAAATGACTATTTTCGGCAAGGAGCGCCTGTATGCCCAAATAACAAAACGCGAAGAATGGCAGCCTGCCGACCAGCCTTCCTTTATCTTTCTTTGCCTGTCCAAACAGTGACTGTGCTTATTTCAACCGCTTTGATTCCGGCAATCTCTCGGTGGCTGAATGGATGGGTAAAGACAAAGCAATTCTTCGACTGTACTGCAAAACCTGCAGCAGCCTTTTCAGCGAACGACAAGGCTCACTCATGCAAGAGACCAAGCTGCCTGAAGCGGATGTGGTACGCATTATCAAATGCCCCGGCCATGGTTGTTCTGTTGAAGCCGCCACAGATATCTGTGAGGTTGATACTCGTTCCGTACAGTGTCTACTGGAAAGAACGGGCAAACGTGCCGCCGATTTCCATCGTCTGCAACTCGAAAACCTTGACCAATACATGGTATCATACTCATAGTCTAATATGCGGATTTTGAAACAGATGTGCTCTCATTTGTCCAGATTCGGGTCGGAATCTATCAGCGGAAATCTTGGTCGTACACCTTCTCCTCGTTACATCTTCGAACGGCAGAACGCAAAAGCTCACCTACTGCCAATTCGCTAGCGCTCATTGCCAACAGGTGTAGCGATCTGTTATGCCAGCGCTTTTGAATTGTGCTTTTTCGTACCCGCCCCAATAATTCTCGGTGGCAACATAATTGAATGCACCTCGACATCATCAAAATCTTCAAAAAACACTTCTTTGAAGGTTTGTGGGCTGAACCGATAATAGTCACCAGGTCTGTTATGTATCTGGAATGTTATTGTTGCTGTAAAAAACAGATTCAGGTATTGACTTGAGCTCAATTTTTTTATTAAGGGCATTCTTCTTAGAACTGATTTTACCTTTTCCACCTTAAAGTATTTGTAACCCGGAGCGCCAATAACTATAAACCCGCCAGGTTTCGTGACTCTCTTAATTTCTGCTATCGTTTTCCAGAAATACTTATCATGCTCAAGCAAAGCATTACAAAGAACAACATCAAATTTTCCGTCTTCAAAACAGTGCATAGAATTTGCATTGCCCTTAAGAATCTTGAAATCCTTAAATTCAGAAGGACCTTCAAGATTTATCCCAACCTTCTCTGTTGCGCTTTGTAATGATTTCATACAGAGAAGACTTTTATTTGATGGTATAGCACCAACCTCCAATGCAGAACCGCTAATATTTCTCTCTGAACATATTCGCTCAAATTCTTGGTAGATTCTGGGGTTCATTGTTCTCTCCGAGACACAACTTTTTTCATCAGTTGCCAGACTTTTTCTGAGCTTATTTCAATTGTAAAGTATTGTTTGATCCTTTCTCTGCCCGCCTGTCCCATTTTTTCTGCCTGCATCGGATTTTCAAGCAATTCTGCCATGTAGCCCGCCATTGCGTCGACATCTCTTTCTTCAACGAGAAATCCCGTCTCTCCATGAATAACAACATCCATTATTCCAGCATGTTTTGTCGAAACAACTGGTAATGCCGAAGCAGAGGCTTCTATGATAACATTCGGGGTACCTTCACAATCGCCATTTGCAGGTCGGATACAATGTAGAACAAAAGCCTTTGCCATTCGCATGATTTCAGCTACTTTTTCATGCGATACAGACCCCAGAAATGTGACGGAGCCGTTTAGGCCATAGACGTTAGCTAACTCTTTACATATTCCCAGTAAAGGCCCATCGCCTGCAAATATGAGCTTTGCCTGCGGGAAACGTTCATTCACTTGTTTAAACGCCAACAACGTGAGATAGTGAGCCTTTTTGTCTACGAATCTTCCAACAGAAACAAATATCGGCTCACTCTTCCCAGGAGCGACATCTGCAAACATATCCGGGTTTGCGCCGCTTGGTATATATGAAATCTTTTCCCGTACAGCTCCCAGTCTGATAAGCTGCTCAACCATATCTTTTGAAACAGCAATAATTGCAGCCGCCTTATTGAACATTAACTTGTAGCGGTCGGAAAACAGCTCCAAACATTTATAAGAATAGGCGTCATAGCCGTGAAAATGAACAATGAACGGAACATGTGCCCTTTCGCAGGCATTCATTACCGCTAAGCCTGTCATGCCATATTCGGCTAAAACAATATCGAATTTATTTTTCTTGAGATAAGCAGCCAAAGTTCTATCCCTGAACCTTTCAGGTAAGAACTGCCAAACAATTCCGTAAACTCTCACCAGCGAAACTGAAAAAACCTTTGCGATAAAACTGCTTATAATTTTTGCGTATATCGGCAACAAAGGTTTACCGTTATCAGAAAATATTGGCTTACCTTCTCGGCTATAAACTATAGTTACCTCGGCAGGTAGTCGCCTTATCTTTTCACGAATAAAAGTCTCAGAATAAGCTTGTCGGCTCTTTTGTATATTGCAAATCTTCATATGAAATCAACTATTTTGATCGTAATATTTTGGTGTCACTCGTATGCTGTCGTCTATTATGCAAGGCCTTTCCGGAACCAGTAATTTTTTTTAGTATTCCATAATCAGACTTGAGCACCTCTTCAAAGAATTGTATCCACATATCCATTATTCTATGCTCTGAAAAGTCCTCTCTTACTTTAACAGCGTTTGCTGCAATATGGGCTCTAAGTTTTTCATCCTTAACCAACTTCTCCATTGCTTCTGCAAGGCTATCAATATCTTCAGATGGGATTAAAAGACCATTTTGCTCATTTATTATAATTTCTGATGGGCCCGTGTCACAATCAAAACTTATACATGAACAACCATTTGCCATTGCTTCCAGCAGTACATTTGGAAATCCTTCATACCGGGAGCTGAGAACAAAGATATCCGACCGGCGATACCAATCTGAGATGTTTCCGGCGCATCCGGGCATTTTCACTTTATCATTCAAATCCAATTCATCAATCTGCTGCTGCAAACTCTGCCACTGGCTCTCAGTTCTAACATCCTTTCCCAGAATAACAAGGATCCATCCGGGTATACGCTCAGTAATTCGATGAAAAGCTGAAATGAGCAGATCAAATCCCTTTTGATCATGAAGCTTACCTACGGCAAGAATTACTTTGCTTTCTTTACCGACAACCTTTAGGGGTACAAGAACCGGCGGCAACGAAGTTATCGGGTATGTAACAGAATTAGGTATAATTGCAATATTAGACGCTTTTGTGTGTTTTTTAAGCCAGCAGGAAATTTTATTAGTTTGCACTACATGTCCGTCAGCAAACCGATAAAATCTTTGCCGGAGTCTTGCCCAGTGGGAACGAGTTTTTTTGCGCCCGGGAAAGTTTCGTTCCGATACGATCACCTTTGTCGGCAATCCGAATGAGGCAATGATCGCCATTACTGCACTGTTAGTCATCATACCTAAAACAATGTCAGGTTGTTGTCGTCTGATAACCCTGCGTAATGGAAAGAATTTGAGGAATTTCAATTTGAGAATGCGTAATGGAGAAAGCCGATAGAGGAATCCCCGAAGCTTGTTTACTATCATGCGTAAGACTGTAAACCGTTTCATACTTCGTTTGAGACCTGCTACGATTCTGTTTGATCGCCAGGTTCTTTGCATGGAATCAAGACATATCCTTGTAACCCGCCTGTCCAGTGTATAGAAATCCCACTTTTTATTCTTGATAGTAACAACGGTAACTTTGTGACCTTTTTCGACAAGATAAGAAGACAAGTTAACCGTCACCCTCTCGGCCCCACCGCTTGTCAATGAGTTTATAAGAATAAGAACGTGCATACCAGGCATTGACCACTTTCTCAGTAGAAGTTTACTTTTTTTGCATGTATTAGTTTTTCCGTAATAAGTGCCCTATGGGTATAGATATCTTCCTGAAGTTGCCATTTAAATATTCTAATACACCTTCTCTTGCATCGAATGCTTCCTTTAAATGGCCTCCACCAACTCTTTTTTCTATATACGGATAAGCTGAAACCCATAAATATCCGCCTGAAGGCAAAGCGTTATGAAAGCCCTGGACAGTCCGCAGTGGTTCTCTTACATGTTCTAATACTTCCCCGGCAACAATTATATCCTGGTCTCCTAATTCAGGATACATGTTGTTTACGTTGACAGGAATGAAGTCGTACTTGAGATTTCTCTTTTTAAATCTCCACTTTGCGAATTCTACAACACCTCCTTCTATATCACTAAGAGTAATATCGTAGCCGTAAACACCAAAACTCAGGGCATAATCCGCTACGCCACAGCCATAATCCAGAACCTTAATTTGTTTGCGATCATTTTTTCTGTACTTCTGATTAAAATAATAAACTAATTCTATGCCTTTGTCATATCTTGTATACCTCAGCATATGTGAAACGGCTTGCATCTCTGCTTCTCCGATATATCTATTCAACAGCTTCTTATCATCAGATAGGTCTAACACGGGCTTATTATTGCTCTGAACTAATTCTTTAGCTTCTCCTAACAATCGGGCTACAGTTTCCTCTGAAATATTACAAAAATCCAAAACTTCATCACGTCGATCGTCATATAAATTTAATTTTTTATTCAGTTTAATAAGTTTATAAAACCTAAGCCTAAATCTCTTAAACCTAAACTCTTTAAACCGAGTTGAATAGAATGTGATTTTAAAATAGCCGCGTGCTTTTCTCGCAATTTTACTTGTAATTGTTCTCATTGTTCTTGCCGTTTTTCGTCGAGCAGACATAATATAGTCCCTTTAATCATCAATGATAGGCTGAACCGCGAATAACAGACCGGCCAGCGGGTTCAGCTCAATTGTCAGTCTTATCAGATCCATCCTGGTTCATGCTCAAGCATAATATTCTCCATAGAAGATTCTTGCCGGTTGAAACAAACCTCAAAATGGCCAAACAGCAGGTATCAATACAGTAGCACAAATCATAAGAATTAGATTTAGGGGCAAACCCACCCGGACAAAATCGCCTAATTTGTATCCACCCGGTCCATAGATCATCAGGTTAGTCTGGTAACCTAGTGGCGTCATGAAGCTTGCGGAAGCGGCAAACGTCACCGCCATCACCAACGGGCGGGGATTAACGCCTATATCTCCACCGATAGCCACGGCAAAAGGAAAAACCAGTGCAGCCGCTGCGTTGTTCGTCACCGTCTCTGTGAACAGGCTCGTCATCAAGTATACACCAGCCAATACACCGTAGGGCCCAAGATTCCGAGTCAGCCCAACAAAGAGCTTGGCCACATCAGGCACAAGACCGGAGTTGACCAACGCATTGCTCAGGCCAAAGGCAGCGGCAATAGTTATCAGTATCTGCCAGTCCACACTGCGGCGGGCATCAGTCACTGAGATGCAACGCGCAAGGACCATTAGGCCAGCAACAAGAAACGCTGCGAGAACAATCTTGATCACGCCACTGACCATTAACACAATTAACAGCAATAGCAAAACCAGGGAGATCATCGCCTTTTCATGACGAACAGGACGGGCATCGTCCAAACCTCCAACCAGAAAAATGTCCGGATTGTTTCTATGGTTCTCCTCTTTTAATTGTTAAAAATCTTACTTTCAGGCAATGAAATAAGAAGGTAATAGTAGAACAAATTATATTCGGACTAATACTATTCAAGATCGTAAGGTTGCTATTAAACGTTTTGGATTGAGCAGTAATTCTAATGCGTCTGGTATATTACCACAAACAATATCGGCAGCAAGAAGGGTCTCAACGGCAGTCCCTTCTTTTTCTATAACAGCTATGCCCAAGGCTGCTTCTTTTACCATAAACCGGTCATTTCGACCATTTCCGATTGCAACAGTCCGGCCACTACCCAGGTTCCGAACATACTGTTGCTTTGCCTCAGCCTGACAATCTCCAGTTAAAATAGATAACTCACAGGGAATTCCCACTAAGATGGACTTTGCCTTACCGAAAGTATCTGCGGTCACAATATGCAGTTCTAGATGCTCTGCTACTTTGTTCAACAGTGTTCGGACACTGTCAAAAATTTCTCCATCTAGGGCTAATGTACCATTGTAGTCTAGGACCAAATGGACCAGTGAAAGCTCCTTGTATCCTGGCACAATAATAGCAATCATTTCGTTGATAGACTCCTATAAACCGGGATTTCCTATATATACTTCACGGAATTACTTCTGCTTGCTGCAAGTCCAATAATACAAAGATTCCATTTCAGGTTCAACATGCTGTGCTGAACAAAAACACCAAAAAGGTCCAGTACTTGCGTCGAGAACCTTTGTTCCATGGAATTCGAGCTTCAATTTGCGGTTAAAACTGAGCCTCAGAGCATCCTTGCGCACCTCACCCATAGGATTCTCCCATAAAAAATAGCTGAAACTGGCTTAAGTGGTCTTCATAGGCTCTATACTATCAAAACACAGTTAATTTGTCACGCACTACCTGGGAAATCCGGGTTGTGAATCTTATTCCTGATTTTAGTAATCATTATCAGATTTCTCTTTTTTCTTATCCACTCACAGAATCCGTTTTATAATATCCATACCTAACTATCCCGGCATATTCAAGTTTGTAAATTTCTTCTTTCAATCCTTCATCCCAAATAATTGCATCTTTAGGCAGCTCAGACACGCCAACCCTTTCTCGCTTCCTTATGAAATCTTCGTCAAAACTTATATTCATAATTCTCAAAACCCTTATAAAATCTTCTGCCAGATTCTCTTGTTTCCCAACAAAATCTATTTGAGGCTTGGTGTACCATCCATATAGCTCTGTTACATAACCAGGTCTTTTATTGATGACATTTCGTACGAACTGGTTAAAGTCGGAACTCCCAAGCCCATTAAGAATTGCGTTAGGATGCCAGTTATATATATCACGCGGTTCCCCAAAAGGGCGCCATTGCCTCCTTGATTGCGACTGATACTTGAACCATGATTCATACCACGACAAAGGATGCCGTACAAAACAAAACATAAAAGGTTTATTGTGCAAATAAGAAAAGGATTTTGGACTAAACAAATATTTTAACCACTCCTTTCTATATTTAAATACGGGCGAAAAAAATTTGTCGATATCTGCGTGTTTATGAGATATCATTTTTTCAATAAGATTGAGCTCTTGCAGAACATCAGTGATCCAATTCCCACCGGTTTTCGGAATATGAAGAAACACAGAACCATTCTTAAGTAATATAGCCACTTTATTACTCTCCTAATATGAAACAACCCGATCTATTTTTATTCAATACTTGCCCCATAGATCGACGTTCTATAATGAGATGTTTCTCACTTGTTCACTTCCAAATCCCACCTTGTTGGAAGCTGGATCACGCACTCCTGATGAGCAGTGGTATGGTCGGTGGGAGATGGCGATATTTCAAAAAATATATTTGCAATTCGATCTATTCGTAGCTGACTTTTATCTGTTACATTTACCGATATTGAATATCTACCTGCAAGAAAGATGTTTTTTACGCTGGCGGTCAAAGAGAGCAAATCACCTTTATTGCCTTCCAGCCATCGTTCTTTATCCGGATCGACTATACGGACAATCTTGAGCCCGTTACTGTTCCACAATGATATTACAATCTTACAGGATATAGACGTATTAAATTTACAGTATAATTTTAAACAAAAATCTTGATTAGACTGTACAGTATTAATCATATTTCCATCCGTATCCAGCATTTCAATTCTGAATATTTCCAAATCGGGATTATGATTCAAGTGCATCCGTGGCGGGATATCCTCATTTACATTCTGATCTGAAGAAGATAATGTGAGGTATTTATCAACTACTTCATCTGTTGGGCCGCGATGAATGATCTTCCCTCCTTCCAGAACTATTACGCTGTAGCATAATTGTCTGATCGCCTGCATTCTGTGGGACACGAACAAGACAGTCCGACCGCCCTCGGATACATCCTGCATCTTCTCAAGGCATTTACGACGAAACTCCACATCTCCCACCGCCAACACTTCGTCAACAATAAGAATCTCCGGCTCCAGATGAGCTGCAACTGCAAATCCCAGCCGCACATTCATCCCGCTCGAGTAGCGTTTCACCGGTGTATCGATAAATTTTTCGATTCCGGAAAAATCGACAATTTCATCAAACTTATCATTTATCTCGGCCTTTGTCATACCATGAATCATGCCGTTCAAATAGACATTTTCTCGTCCCGTCAGTTCGGGATGAAAACCTGTCCCCACTTCCAGCAGGGAAGAAATCCTGCCCCGAATTTTGACTTGCCCCTCAGTGGGCGTCGTTACACGTGACAATATCTTAAGAAGCGTCGATTTGCCTGCCCCGTTACGGCCAATGATTCCAAGGACCTCGCCCTCTTTAACATCGAAAGAAATGTCTTTCAAAGCCCAGAAGCGTTCGCCGGTCAAAGCAGGACCACTGTGTAAGGAAATCTTGGAATTAGGATCTTCTTTTCCCCTGATCCGTGCCCACCAGCTTTGCAGGTCTTTATATAACATTCCGTGACCGATAGTCCCGAAACGATATTCCTTGGAAAGATTTTCGACTCTGATTACACTCTTGTGCATACTTAAACTGTGTCCATAAAAGTCTTATCGACCCGGTTAAAAAGAATAATTCCTGA